>CAZYHH010000123.1:0-1046 GCA_964647295.1 uncultured Pseudomonadales bacterium | reverse complement strand
CCACCATTCACGGGTGTCCTGCCATGAAAATTCCTTTTCGACGTGCTGGGAGTGACGTTTGGTGACCTGACCAAGCAATTGGCCAGTTGCAGAAAACGCTGACACCTTGAGTCGACTTGTGCCAATATCGAATACAACAAACATGGGAGCATGCTACCAAAGCCATGTTGACCAAGTCTCAGAAAAATCACTTTCATGAAGAGGGCTACCTTATGGTGCCTGGCGTGGTACCGGATAACCTGTGTGACGCGGTGATCGAAGCAATTCTTGAATATTCGTCAATTGACATGGACGACGAATCTACCTGGTGCTACCGGGACGTTGATGGCCACGGCATCATTCCTTTGCATCATGATCAGGCCTTGTGGGATTTAAGGCAGTGCCCTGCCCTACACCAGGTATTTTCGGATCTCTACGACACCGATGACCTCTGGGTAAGCAACGATCGTGTTTCATGCAAGTCACCAACGGCCGAACAGTCAAAAGACTGGCACCGAGAGCGAATTCACTGGGATTGCGATCCGTGGACTTATGATCAGTTGAGTATGCAGGGGCTGGTATACCTGACCGATACTGATAAAGATCAGGGTGCATTCAGCTGTGTACCGTCCATCTTCAAAAACCTGAAAAGGTACCTAGTTGAACATGAAGCCGATGGACACAGGCGATACCCGAATATTGGTGATGAAGATCTGGTTCGTGTTGCGGGTCCTAAAGGCAGCCTTGTGATCTTTAATCGCTTGATGCCTCACACCAGTGATCTGAATCACTCAGATCAACATCGATTTGTTCAATACGTCACCATGGCTCCCGCCGTTGAGAAACGACGCAAACAGGTGGTTCGAGAATGGCGCGAAAAGTTGCTACCAGACTGGGCACTGTCTCAGGCAATATCTGGTGGTAAGGTTAAAGAAGAAGGCCCACCACCTGAACTAACTGATCTGGGAAGAAAGCTTGTCGGTCTCGATCGCTGGTAGCTAGCGTCCTTAGGGTAAGAAGAATTAACGACGTTTCTACAGAGTCCCCCAAGTACATCTCGCCCGGAA
>CAZYHH010000122.1:0-9168 GCA_964647295.1 uncultured Pseudomonadales bacterium | reverse complement strand
GTTTACCGGGTTATGCGTGTTTGCCTCTCCTGCCATCGCCTACTGGCTGGGGCCAAAACTAGGCAGAATTCTTGGGAAAAAATGGACAGCGATATCAGCCTTATTTGCAGCTATTTTCCTTTACCCGATCCCTTACCTATTGCTCTTAAACGGAATCTGGCCAGATAACGAAATAGCTCTATTACCTTTTTTTCGCGAAGAACAATTGAGCCTCACGATCAACCTGGTCGTCTACTCTCTCTTTGTAACTGCCGAGGTAGTAGGTTTCATTATAGGCGGAGTAATGCTCGACTCGATGATGGCTGATATTGTCGAAGACAGCGAAGTTAAAACCAGTCGACGCTCGGAAGGACTGTTTTATGCAGCCAGAAGCTTCGCCGGAAAATTTGTCAGCGCATTTGGTATCGTAATGGCAGGCTCTATCGTTACGCTGGTAGGTATGGACGGAATAAAAACGGTGACCGATATGACAAATGATATGCGCGTTGATTTAGCGAGTTTCTTCCTACCTCTTTATTGCGGTCTTTATTTCCTGGCTATGTATTTTATTTCCAAATATCGGATTGACCGAGAAGCGCATAACGCAAACCTGGACAGCCTGAGTAGGAAGTCACAGCAAGCTAGGGATGCTGATCAAGTGTCCATTGGCAGCCACGGCGCCGCGGATTTTAGTGGTGGCGGAGACAGCGGCACGAGCTAATCCATAGGGAACATTGCTATGCAAGGATTCAAAAACTCCGCTTTCGATAATCTTTGGTAAGCCAGGACTCTGGCTCAAGTGAGACCATGCAGGATTCTTCCTGATAACCGAATTTATCCATCCAGGACCGTCCTCTCTCCTGACCTAAATAACGAATCGCCAGCTGAAGGTGCATCTGCTTATCAGCCTCAAATATCTGGAAAGGTCCCTCGACAGACACGTAAACATAAGGTGGGACCTCATTTTGCACACACAAAGAAATTCGCTCCACACTCTTCAGGCAATCCGCTTTTATCGACAGTTTATCGATAAACATAATCACTTCTTCTCCTGGCTTGTAGTCATACCAGATGGGCGCCGACAACGGTCCTCTTTCGATTCTAGGTACGCTTAAAATCCCTACGTGTGGCTCTGAAAGGTAGGCTTCTCTTTCACTCTTAGACATTTTCATCGAATCTTTGATAACTCCTAGGGTAATAAATAATTACTGATTAAAAAATCTTCTCGCACTAGACTGAATAGTCATAAAAGATTCACCTAGGGAAGAAGAAACATGACCTATGCGGAAAACCGGATCATTATAGATGCAGATAGCCATGTGATCGAACTCGATGACTTCCTTCATAAAGCTGCCCTTGAGTCGGACATGCCATTAATTCCTGATATGAGCTCACAACATGAGCTACCCGTCGTCCAGGCAGGGCTTGAAAGGGGTAGAGAGCTCTTTGCAAAGCGTCAAAGCGACCCCGAAGTAATGGCCAAATTTGAATCTAGCCTGATGGACAATACCAAGAGCGGTTGGAACCGTCTGGGGGCCTTCGATCCGACCGAGCGTTCGCACACACTTGACTTATTCGGTTTCAAAATCCAATGGGTCCTGCCAACGTTCGCTTTTCACCAGATCGCACATGTGAACGACGTTAAAGTATTGGAGGCGGGCGCGAGAACACTGAATCGTGCGATGGCTGAATTTTGCGCCGAAGACGATCGTCTTTATGCGATCGGCTACATCCCGCTTACACTTGGGCCCGAGATCGCACTAGAACTCATGCAAGATGGATTTCGTGATGGCTGCTATACCTTTATGGTGGATACGAATGAGCCCAGTAACGACAAACTATCTTTTACACACCCTAATTTCGATCCAATTTGGGCATCGTTTTCGGCACAGAAAGTTCCCTTCGTGGTTCACGTCGCAGTAAACGGTCATTACCGACGTATGCCCGATAGTTTCAAACGCAACGGAAGAAACTCCCTAGAACTTGGAGGTGATGCGCCTGCTGGCGAATTGGGATTGGTCACAATCAAAAACAGTGCTGAAATTTTCTTGTCGGCGATGATTTTCGACGAAGTGTTCGAGCGCCACCCAGATCTTAAGGGGATCTCCATGGAGCACGGCGCCTTTTGGGTACCTTCCTGGCTACAAGCGCTGGATTTTACCGCTCGTAATTTTCGTCACAAGCGAGACTTCAAGCGACAGCCCTCGCAAGTCGCAAAAGAGCATCTAAAATTTTCCCCCTTCGCCGGCGAACCCGTCGGCTGGATCATTGAGAACGTCGGGCCCGAGCTTTTGGTGTTTGCTTCCGACTACCCGCACCCTGAAGGAACCGCAGACCCCATCAGAAAGTTCGAAGCTTCAATGACACAGTGTGACCAGTCGACCATGCAAGCCTTCTATCACGGAAACATGGAAAGCTTAATGGGCATCAGGCTCTAAGTTATAACGTGAATCCCATTGATCAAATCGCATGATTTCTTCTAGCGGCTTGCGCGTGACAGGACCAAAGTTACCTAACGGATAGCCTACCGGAATCAAGCAGTAAGCTGCCATGGTATTGGGCAAGCCCAAGGCTTCGGCAACAGCCTCAGGATCCATCAGCGCTAGCGTTGTCGGAGCAGCCCCAAGACCAAGCGCCCTCGCCGCCAATAACAAGTTCTGGATCCCAGGCCAGATGGAACCGTTACCCCCGGCTCTCAACGCCGGCGTAGCTTCCACCCCAAAATCCATACACGCTACTATAAGCGCCGGAATCTCTTGCATGTGATCTTTCTGCCACACAACCGCATCTACCATCCGACCTCGTTTGCCCTCATCCTGATGCGGCAGGCTCCCAGGATTTTGAATCTGATTGCCTAGGTAGCCTTCCACACCCTTACGGTTTAGGTCCGCAAGCTTTTGTTTAACCGCGCTATCTCGCGCGATAATCCATCGGGCACTTTGCATATTAGAACCCGAAGGCGCTTGATTCGCCGCTTCAATCAATTGCATTAATTTTTCTTCTTCGACTTCTCTCGTGTCCAGCCTTCGCATTGCTCGACAGTTGTACATCACCTCAAACAACCCCATCTCGTTGGCCATACCTCTTCTCCTTAATTATTTCGACTTATGATTGATACTCACATCATACCAATTATTGGCTTACCTCAATAAACACAGTCATAATGGCTTTTTCCGTTCAATTCTGAGCGGCACCATTTGGATTCAACAGTGCAGCACCTTCGCGAATCTTCCTCTGATCAGAAACGAACATCGAGTTCGCCTCTCGTACAAGAAACTTCGACGTTGTTTCGTCTGGCGCTACCCTTAATGGGCACACAGATAGCACAGATGGGCATGGGCCTGCTGGACACCATTATGGCCGGCCGGTACAGCGCGGTAGATCTAGCCGGGGTGGCACTCGGAAGCAGCATATTGTGGCCCCTCATGCTTCTGGTGATGGGGTTGATTCAGGCGATCACACCAACAGTTTCTCAATTAAACGGTGCGAGAAACTACAAAGAAATCGGCGAAGTAATCCGACAGGGACTCTGGATAGCGATAGCAGGTGGCTTGTTGATATCCGTCATTCTCAATCAAATCGGTTTCGTTTACGCCCTGCTCGACGTAGATCCTAAGGCCAGCCCAATTTCTATCGCCTATCTTCAGATGACCTCACTGGGAATGCCTGCCGTTACTTGTTTTTTTTGCTTGAGATTTCTTTCTGAAGGCATGAACTTCACCAAGCCGGCGCTCTATATCGCTGTCTGTGGCCTATTGATCAAGGCACCTCTGAACTACGCACTTATCTACGGAAAATTCGGATTTCCTGAGATGGGAGGAGTCGGTTGCGGCGTCGCACAAGCCGTCATCATGTGGTTTCAATTATTTGCGATTACGATTGTTGTAACCAGACCGAGATTCGATAAAGTACATTGGCAGAGCAAGTTTTCATTACCGGATTGGTCAAGAATTAGACCATTGTTGCAATTGGGCATCCCGATAGGAGCAACCATTTTTGCTGAGATGGGCCTTTTTGCTCTGACCACATTGCTCTTAGGTCGTTACGGAGCTGAAGTCGTCGCCTCTCACAACATAGCCATGAGTATCAACGCACTATTCTTCATGCCAGCCCTTGCACTGGGGATGGCATCAACTATCCGAATTGGCTTTAGGATCGGCGCCGGCGAATCAGAACAAGCAAGAACAACAGCAGGAATCGCGCTAGGCGCAACTATCGGTATCGCGCTCATTGGTTCCTTAACGATGTTTTTCTTAAGAACACAGATTGTCGGCGCTTACACGACCGAAGCTTCAGTTCTCGACTTGGCCTCGACATTACTGCTATTCGCGGTTTTCTTTTTGGTCTTCGATGCTTGTCAGTCAACCTGTCTGGGAATACTGCGAGGGTATAAAGACACCAAGACTCCACTTTTTATCGCGCTATTATGTTTTTGGTTAATCGGACTACCCATCGGTTGTACTCTTGGCTTTGGCTTAATCTCAGATCCGATGCAGGTCTTCGGCTTTTGGATCGGCCTAGCCTCCGGAGTCATCTCAGCGGGCATTCTACTCAGCTTACGGGTGCATTCCACCAGCAGCAATCCTAAGAGGATTCATTTACTCTCAGCTCCGAATGCGCCATCTAAAAATGTCATCTAAAACAAATCTCGTTAACAGCTTAACGTGCTATCAAAGATTAACATTTGCTTTTCATACCTACGTGGCATCAAACTACTAATCAATTAGAAGGGTGTGTAGAAAAGTTATGGAATACGATCTCATTATAAAGAATGGCACGGTGATAGATGGTAACGGGTCAAAAAGAAAGCAAGCGGATATTGGCATCAAAGATGGATTAATCGCGACGATTGGTGAGATCGGCGAAGAAGGCAAAACCACGATCGATGCCGCAGGCCTCATAGTCAGCCCGGGGTTTATCGATATTCACACGCACTTCGATCCTCAACTTTGCTGGGATGGGTTGGCGACCCCATCGATCGAACACGGAATAACAACAATCGTGACCGGAAATTGTTCATTAAGTTTAGCGCCCATCCAAGGCAGAGCAGATGCTGACAAAATCGTGAGCATGTTCGGAGTTATAGAAGACATCAAAAAAGCCACCTTTGACGAGGCGGTTCCTTTTTCTTGGAATAGTTTTCCGGAATACCTAGATCATATTCGACCAAAACTCGGGATCAATGTCGGCGCTCTGATTGGACATTCAGCTATCCGTTTATACGTGATGGGGCCAGAGAGTCAGAAACGAGCCGCTAACGAACTAGAGATCCATAAAATGTGTGAGCTTGTGAGCGAGGCCATGGAGGCGGGCGCGTTAGGGATTTCCAGCTCTTATGTAGACATTGATGAGAACGGCGATCCTGTCCCTAGCCGTTTTGCGGACCTAGAAGAAAAAATCGCGCTAGCCAAAGCGATGAGGGCAAGCGGACGCGGAATATGGCAGGTGGTCCCTTACTTTCCAGACATGCAACAGCAACTGGATAACATTAAGGAACTCGGAGAGATCAGTTTAGCGGCTGACGTTGCCTGCAGCCTCCAACCAGTCATCAGCTCGCCAGCTTCACCAGACGCAAAAGAAATTATCAGCGCACTGGAACAAGAAAAAGAACGTGGCGCTCGAGTTTACGGACAATCGATGCCTCGTTGTTTTGATCTAAACATGCGGCTTTCGGAAACGAGCATGTTGTTGTACGCGCTACCGGGTTGGAAAAAAATTATGGATTTGCCTCGCGAACAGCGACTCGAAAAATTCAAGAATGAAAGAAACGCACTAATAGAAGAAATGAAAGCGGCACAAGGATTCGGGGGTTCAATACCCTTTCTAAAAGTTGGCAACGTCAACACAAAAGAAAATGAAGCCTATCAAGGAAGATACCTGGCAGAGATTGCCCAAGAGGAAGACAAAGAAATTGGAGAGGTGATACTGGACTTATCCATCCGCGATAATTTGGACACGGAATTCCAATTACAAAATGTGATTAATGCGGACAAGCAGGCTGTCGCAAAAATTGTCAGCCACCCGTTGTGCCATTTCGGCGCATCGGACGCTGGAGCACACATCACTCAATTCTGTGGTACCGGCGACACCTCACATCTGTTAGAACACTACGTGCGAGAAACAAACACGTTCACACTGGAAGAAGCAATTCACAAGATGACTGGTGAACTTGCAAGGGATTGGGGACTGGCCGATCGCGGGACCTTAGAGGAAGGTAAAGCCGCTGACATTACTGTCTTTGATCCCGCTGCAGTAGCAGCCGGAAATGAAGAATTCGTCGATGATTTTCCAGGCGAAGCCCGTAGATACATCAGGAAATCAAATGGTTATAAAGCGGTTATCGTAAATGGCGCGATTACCTATATGGATGGCCAATACACACAAAATCTAAGCGGTCAGGTTGTTTAATTCCCCCTGTTACTTGGCTAGAACTCAATACAGTTTATAATAAATGAAAACGATGACAGAAGTCTTCAGGCAAGCATTTCTTTATTCACTTGAGCTTAAGAGGGCATCTAGTTAAGTTGACGAACACTATGACGGGCCAGAATTATCAATGAAAATTGCGGGTATACTCCAGATAACTGTCATTATATCGGTCGTTGTGCTCGCTTTATATTTTGCTCAGGCTCCTTCGGAAGAAGAGGTCATGCGTACCGCTAGCATAGAAACCGCAAGACCGCAGAGCGACAGTCTGCCATATGTGGCGGTGGCAATACCTTACGCTGGAGAAAATACCGTTGAAATAAGGGGTACTGGATCCATAGTAGTTAGAAATTCCATCGATTTAATACCACAAGTTAGCGGACGAATTGTCTGGGTAGCTAAGTCATTTAGGCGAGGTGGAAGTTTTTCTACCAACCAACGCCTGCTTCAAATTGATCCAAAGGATTTTCAACTTGCAGTCGCCCAAGCTCAAGCAGATCGGCTATCAGCAGAATCCAATTACCAACTCACTAAGGCACAAAGCGAAGCGGCTATATCAAACTATGCGATTTTAAATCCCGGTGTAAAAGTGCCACCCCTTGTCGCGAAGACGCCTCAGCTCGAACAAGCAAAAGCTCAAATTGCCGCTGCCATCGCTCGTGAAGAAATTACCAAACTCGATTTAGAGCGTACGAGGTTTTCGTTACCTTTTAATGGTAGAGTCGTCGATTCCCAGGCCGAAATCGGACAATTACTCAATAGAGGACAAAAATTTGGAGAAGCTTTCGATATCGATTCGATTGAAGCGCTGGTCCCTATTTCTCCAGGAGATCTTGAAAGTATACAACCCGCGGTAGGACGCAGCACGCAAATCAGCATCGGACAGAGAGTTTTCGACGCGAAGGTGGCTCGGGTTTCACCGAATCTAGACGAAAGAACACGATTTGCCCAACTCTATTTGGATATCGGGAACGCAAGTGATCTCTATCCAGGATCATTTATTGACGTGACCATCAAGGGTCCCGTACTCAACAATACCGTGCTGCTTCCGGAAGCAGCTGAACAAATTAATGAATCCGTATGGACGGTCAATGAAGGCAAGCTCAGGCGGATGGAGCCGGAATTTATTAATCGGAATATCGCTGGCATTATTGTGGAAAATTTCACATTGGGAGAAGGTGTCGTTTTGGGTACGGTACCAGGAGCAAAAGAAGGAATGGCTGTTACCACAAAGGCAAATTAATGGAAAATACCGTCAACGATCAATCCCCCATAGCCACAAAAGGCATTCTCGACTATTTCGCCGCGAACCCTGTCGCGGCTAATCTACTGATGTGTATTATGCTAGTAGGTGGGTTTGTCGCAGTCTCATCAATCACTGCGCAATCTTTCCCCACTATTAATCTTGGTCAGATCAATATAACCGTACCATATCCAGGGGCCACACCTTCAGAAGTCGAAGAAAGTATCACGCGAAGAATTGAAGAAGCAGTCATAGGTATTGACGGCGTTAAACGAGTTACCTCAAGAGCCTACGAAAATTCGGGAGCAGTATCGATCGAACTAAAAGATTTCGTAGATCAGATGAAGGTTAGAGATGACATTGAAATGGCGGTCGAACGATTGTCTGATTTCCCACCCGAAAGAGCTGAAGAGCCTGATATCGTTCGATTGGAAACGATCGGCGATGTCATGACACTGGTTGTTTCCTCAGATCTGTCTGATTTGGAGCTTAGACGTGGAGCAGAGCTTCTTGAACAAGAATTGCTCGCAATACCTTCAGTTTCTCTAGTTTCTTTATTTGGTGCGAAGAATTACGAAATATCCATCGAAGTCAAAGAGGAGAATCTCAGGAGTTATGGGTTATCCATAAGCGATGTGGCTTCTTCTATCAGACGCTCATCACTTAATGTTTCTTCAGGTGAAATTCGAACCGATGCGGGCGACTTGCTTTTGAGAACAAACAATAAACGTTACATCGGGGAAGAATTCGAAGACATTATCATTAAATCTCTACCAAACGGCTCTCTTCTTCGATTAAGAGACATTGCCCGAATCAATGATGGGTTTACCGAAGATGACCTTATCCACGAATTTAACGGTAAAAAAAGCCTCTTCGTCAAAATACAAAAATCAGATTCCGAAGATTCCTTGGCTATTGCCAAAGACATAAGAGACAGGTTAGCGATCTACACGCCACCTCAAGGGATTGAAATAGATATCTGGGATGATGCAACCGATAGCGTCAGGAACTACCTGAGTATCATGGTAAGAAACGGCCTCTTGGGTTTTATTCTTGTGTTTCTTTTCTTAGTACTCATGCTCGACTTAAGACTGGCAACATGGGTCGCCATGGGAGTCCCGCTATCCTTTTTTGGCGCTTTCCTCTTTTTTGATTTCTTTGGCATCAATTTCCATGTCATCACCTTGCTTGCGTTGATCATCGTACTAGGAATAGTTGTAGACGATGCCGTTGTCGTGGGTGAAAACATTATCGCGGAACAGGAAACTGGTTTGCGAGGTATCGAAGCGGCAAAGGCAGGTATCAAAGGCGTCGCTGCTCCTGTAACTATAGGGGTTATGACAACTATCGCTGCTTTTGCCCCGCTGGGATTTGTTTCAGGATTTTTTAGCCAATTTTACCAAGCGGTTCCAATCGTTGTAATAACCGTACTGGTTATGTCATTAGTGGAAGTATTTCTAATATTACCCTCGCACCTAACTCATGGAGGGAATTGGAGCAGATGGCCACTGGATCGAATT
>CAZYHH010000121.1:0-9199 GCA_964647295.1 uncultured Pseudomonadales bacterium | reverse complement strand
CTACGACCTACGGGTTATGAGCCCGTCGAGCTACCAGACTGCTCCACCCCGCATCTGCAAGGTGGGGATTATAGGTCCGCAACCAGACTCCTGCAAGACATTGCATTGACTAATCACCGAATCTTAAATGGTGCCGAAGGCGAGACTCGAACTCGCACGGACATAAGTCCACTACCCCCTCAAGGTAGCGTGTCTACCAATTTCACCACTTCGGCATAAAACCCGAAAATTGATACTACAATCTTGGAATAGAATCATCGCCTTCATCTTGAGTTCGAGATTCAGGCATATTCTCAACTGAGTCCTTATTCAAACTTTCCCCACTATACTCAGAATTTAATATAGGTACGCCCTCGGCATTAACATTCGTAACACGCTCTTTAGCGATATACGCAAGACCAAAAGCAATTGCGAAGAACAAGATCGCGAGCCAAGTCGTCAATTTAGTCAGAAACGGTGCACTACCAGATGCACCGAAAATCGTATTAGATGAACCACTACCAAACGCTGCTCCAACGTCAGCACCCTTGCCTTGCTGAAGCAAGACGAGAGCGGTCAAGGCTATAGCATCTACCGACAATAAAGTAAGTAATACAATTTCTAATGTGCTCATAATAAATACTCGTTCTAAAAAAGATTTATAAGGGTTAAACCCTCGCCTTAACTATCTCTGAAAAACTGTCGGCCTTTAGAGAAGCCCCACCTACCAGCAAACCATTGACGTCTTTCTGCGCCAAGAGCGCACTTGTATTATCGGACTTGACACTGCCACCATATAGAATTCTTAAATCTGTCGCCGCTTCTCCCAAGATTCTTAAAACAGTTAACCTAATAAACGAATGCATCTCTTGCGCTTCAATTTCCGTCGCACTCTTACCCGTGCCGATAGCCCAAATCGGTTCATACGCAATTACTATTCTTGAAGCATCTTTACTCAACCTTTGTTTTAGAGCGATCTCCAACTGGTTAGACACCACTTTTTCAGCCAAACCGGAGGACCTTTCTTGAGTCGTCTCGCCGACACACAGTATTACATTCAGGCCTGCTTCAATGGAACAGTTCACTTTTTGTCGGATCAATTCATCACTTTCATTTTGGTAATTGCGCCGTTCTGAATGGCCAACAAGAGTCCATGCGACTCCGAAATCACACGCCATACTAGCTGAAATTTCACCAGTATATGCGCCACTATCTGCTATCCACACGTTCTGAATACCCAGTTCCCAAGAATCGTCCTTTAAGGAAACACAATCTCTTAAGTAGATGGCTGGCGGCATTATGACTACTTCGACTTCGTTTGATACCTTAAACCCTTCGAAAAATGTTGTGATCGACTCGAGCGAGCCATGCATCTTCCAATTTCCTACAATTAATGGCTTGTACATAATCTCATCCAAACAAACTCTATTAGAGATTAGATCTTAATCTAACGAAACCAAAATAAAATCAGCCACTATCTTTTACGATTCTGCTTAAATCGTCAGCTATATTCTCAACTTCTTTTTGATCATCTCCCTCAACCATCACTCTTACCAAAGGTTCAGTACCCGATGCTCTAATATGAATTCTACCTCTTTCCCCTAGCTGATTTTGGTAATCATCAACAGCTTCAGCCAAATTCATGTTCTTAATCCATAAACTCGAATTATCAAAAGGAACATTAATCAAAACTTGTGGGAATTTTTCAAATCCACTTATAATCTCTCTGAGGGTTAAATCCATTAAACTCATCAGCTCCAACACCTGCAAAGCAGCAACAATGGCGTCACCAGTATGACTAATATCAAGATTTAGTATATGACCAGATGTTTCAGCTCCCAAAACCCACTCTCTTTCTAGAAGCATCTGCATCACATATCGATCTCCTACCTCAGCTCTCTCAAACGGTATATCCATGCTAGACAATGCTAATGGGAGCCCTAAATTACTCATGTGGGTCCCCACCACACCCCCTTCCATGGTCCCATATTTCTTTTTACCGGAAGCAAGCGCAAAAATTATCTGGTCCCCGTCAACTATTTCACCCTGGTGATCAACAAGCATCAGACGGTCCCCATCTCCATCAAAAGCTATTCCGATGTCAGCATTTTGGTCCACTACCGTTTTTTGTAGAACACTGATATCTGTCGAGCCACAATTTTCATTAATATTAAATCCGTTAGGTTCTGTACCTAGCGTGACAAGAGAAGCGCCACTTTTCTCCAGTATTCGAGGTGCAATTTTATAGGTCGCTCCATTGGCACAATCCATCACAATATTAATACTTGCAAAAACTTCTGAACCTTTGATCAATCGCTCACAATATTCTTCATATTCTTGGACTTGAGATTCAATGTGCTTCAACTTACCGAGGCTCCTTGAGTCTTCAGTTACATGCCTCTTATCCAGCTCTGATTCAATTAAAAGCTGAACCTCATCTAAGACCTTATGACCTTCTGAATCAAATATCTTGATGCCATTATCAAAAAACGGGTTATGAGATGCAGAGATCACGATGCCAAAATCAGACTCCGTGTTCCTAACAAGATAAGAAACAGTAGGTGTCGGCACCGTACCCAAAGCCAAAACATCAACGCCAGCGGACAACAACCCTGCTTGCAAGGCAGATTCCAACAAATAACCAGAAATTCTGGTATCTTTGCCTAGGATTACTTTTACTTTTCTATTGTTTTGGAGACTGAAGACTTTACCAATTGCACAACCTAAATCCAAAGCAAACTGTGCATTCATCATTGAACCGCCAACTTTTCCCCGAATACCGTCAGTTCCAAAAAAACGTTTAGCTAGTTTTTCATTCATTGACAATCAAAACACCCGGAGCTTTAGAAAAGAATAGATAAGAGCAGGCCAAACAAAGGTTATTTAAGTTTCTTCAGCAGGACCACCAATTGGGGATTCATCACTTGAAGAATTACCCGATGATGCACTAGATCCTTCATTATGATCTTTACTAACACGTGGTTTCGCTCCAGCCATAATATCGTCTATCTGCTCGGAAGACAGTGTTTCGTACTCCATTAGAGCTTCCGCCATTTTATGAAGTTTTTCTTCGTGCTTTTTCAACAGAATCTTAGATTCGTCATAACACCCGTCAATCAAATTCCTTACTTCTTGGTCAATTTCTCTAGCCGTATCTTGAGAATGCGGTTTTGTATTAGAACCGGCTGACATCCCTAGAAAAACTTCTCCATCGTCTTCATCGTACATTAGCGGCCCCATTTTTTGGGACAACCCCCACTTCGTAACGTAGTTTCGGGCAAGTTGCGTGGCCCTTTGTATATCGTTGGATGCGCCTGTCGTCACATTGTCTATTCCAAGCGTCATTTCTTCGGCTATACGTCCCCCAAACAAACTACAAATTTGGGACCTAATATTGCGACCCGAAATACTGTATCTATCTTCCTCTGGCAAGAACATAGTTACTCCCAGCGCACGCCCTCTAGGAATGATAGTAACCTTATATACCGGATCATGCTCAGGCATTAATCGTCCAATAATCGCATGCCCTGACTCATGGTAAGCAGTATTACGTTTCTCTTTCTCAGACATCACCATAGATTTTCGTTCTGCGCCCATCATGATTTTATCTTTCGCCTGATCAAACTCCTCCATTCTCACGAGTCGTTTATTTCCTCTAGCGGCAAAAAGGGCAGCTTCATTGACTAAATTCTCAAGATCAGCTCCAGAAAACCCGGGTGTCCCTCGAGCAATAATACTTGGATCAACATCCTCTGACAGAGGAACGTTTCTCATATGCACTTTTAGGATTTGCTCTCGACCTCTAATATCAGGGAGACCTACAACGACCTGCCTATCAAACCTGCCGGGGCGAAGCAAAGCCGGGTCCAAGACATCAGGCCGATTGGTTGCTGCAATCACTATTACCCCGTCACTAGCCTCAAACCCATCCATTTCAACTAATAATTGATTCAATGTTTGTTCACGCTCATCATGCCCACCGCCTAATCCAGCACCCCGGTGTCTACCTACTGCATCGATCTCATCAATAAAAATAATGCACGGAGCTTGTTTTTTTCCTTGCTCAAACATATCTCGGACTCTAGAAGCGCCAACTCCGACGAACATCTCTACAAAGTCAGATCCAGAAATAGAAAAGAACGGCACCTTGGCTTCGCCGGCAATAGCCTTTGCCAACAAGGTCTTACCGGTTCCAGGTTGTCCAACCATCAATACACCACGAGGTATATGTCCCCCCAATCGCTGAAACTTTCCCGGGTCTCTCAAAAATTCTACTAGCTCTTGAACTTCCTCTTTAGCTTCATCTACTCCCGCAACGTCGGCAAAGGTAGTCTTAATTTGGTCTTCGGATAATAACTTAGCCTTAGATTTTCCAAAGCTCATCGGATTACCTCTACCGCCTCCGCCGCCTTGCATTTGACGCATAAAAAACATAAACACTGCAATGATTATCAATATTGGGAAACTCGCGACCAATAACTGCATCCAAAAACTTTGTTTCTCTTCTTCAAGAAAAATAGTTTTGACATTGTTATCTAAAAGATCATCCATTAGCTTCTGGTCGTTCTGTAGCCACGTAACCGTTATCTCTTCGCCCGCTTTATTTATAGCGCTTATCTTGTCGCCCTGAATTTGCACTTCGTTAATTTGCTTCTGATTTACGGCTTTAACAAAATCAGAGTAAGCCACTACTTGAGATTTAGGCCCCAAATTAAAATTATTGAAAACGGTCAACAACACAGCGGCGATAACTAACCAAAGTAGTAAATTCTTTCCTATATCTGACAATTCATTATCCTCATTAAACGAACACCTATGTTTTTAACTAGACCCAATTGGCATTCGATCCAAATCTAAAAGTCCTGGCTACAATATATACCTCACTTGACTCGCTTCGAGAGGCAGGGGGCTTAACTATACGCACACTATCGAAGCATTTCTTCACTTCTTGTAAAAATTCAGAAATGTCCGGATTTTGAAAAGACTTCAGAGCAAGAGCCCCACCATTTTTAAGCAACAGTCTAGACTTGCTAAGAGCTAAAAAAGCCAAATCCATCACTTCAGCCCGATCACGAATTTTTATACCACTTATATTGGGGGCCATATCTGATAATACAATATCTAATTTTATCCCATCTAAAACATCAAAGATTTGCGAATCAATCCGTTCTGTACCAGCCAAACCTCGCAAATGTACCGTTTTAGGACCTGACCTGGTTTCAAGAGGGTCAACCGTAATAAGTTTTCCATTAGGCTCAAGACTATTTTCGATATAGGAAGTCCAACCTCCAGGCGCGCCTCCCAGTTCAAGCGCATATTTAACGCCTGATAATAGCTTAAAGCGTTGATCCAACTGTTCTAATTTAAAATGCGCACGTGATAGATGACCTAGCTTCCGTGCTTTGCGGCTATACTCGTCTTTTCTGTGTCGGCCCAGCCAATGCTGACTAGATCTTGAGCGTTTTGTCATAACGAAAATCATTGTAGTATTTGGCTCTATGAACACTAACGAAGTGCTTAGTAGTAAGCAAAAAAAAGACCTGAGGAAAATCGCCCATCATCTTAAGCCAATCGTCATACTCACAAAACTGGAATTCACAGAAACCGCTCTTAATGAAACCATAAGAGCCGTGAGCGATCACGAGCTAATTAAGGTGAAAATCGAGAACCCTGATAAAGTTGAACGAAAGGCAATAGGGTCAAAAATATCAACCTTGACCAACTCAAATCTTATACAAACTATAGGTAAATGTGTTGTCCTATATAAAGCCAATCCGGAACCTAACCTAAAACTCTCTAACGTTTCTCGTTATTCGTTCCAGTAGGACAATTCATAGTTAATTTTATTCATACAAGACCTCAACAATCTCATATTCATTAGTCCCAGAAGGGGTGGATACAACTGCCACATCGTCGACAGATTTACCTATGACAGCCCTAGCTATCGGGGACATGATAGATATTTTATGATCTTTTAGGTCGGCCTCATCTTCACCGACGATCTTATATCGAATTTCCTTTTCCTCCTGAACATCTAGGAGACGCACTGTGGTCCCAAATATCACTCTATCTCCAATTGGGACTCTTGAAATATCTATCACTTGTGCATCAGCAAGCTTACTCTCTATCTCAAGGATTCTTCCCTCATTAAAAGATTGTTGTTCTCTAGCTGCATGATATTCAGCATTTTCTTTTAAATCGCCATGAGCCCTGGCTTCCGCAATTGCTTTTATTATTTTTTGTCTAAGTTCTCCTTTTCGACGGGCAAGTTCTTCTCTGAGCTTTTTTTCTCCCTCGACAGTCATTGGACTAGGCATTACTTGGAACTCCGCGTAATGTTTGATGTATTTCTTGCAAATTAACTACGCTCCTTTGCTTATCTTCGCTCAGCGCTACACAAGCTGCGTGCGCACCCGCTATAGTAGTTGAATAATAAACTTTCTGTTGTAAAGCCAACCGTCGGATCATAGCTGAATCTTCTATAGACTTCCTTCCTTCGGTCGTATTAATAATCAAATCAATTTGCTCATTCTTCAACATATCAGACACATCAGGCCTGCCCTCGCCCACCTTGTTAATAGCGTCGCAATCCAATCCGGACTTTTTCAATATTTTTTGAGTTCCAGGTGTCGCAATCAATGTAAAACCAAGCTCTATAAGTTTGTTTCCCAAGTCCTGCAGCTCGACCTTGTCTGACTCTTTTACGCTCAAAAAAGCACGTCCACCATTTCTTGGGAGGTTATCACCTGCCGCCAATACTGCCTTTGCAAAGGCGCTACCAAAAGAATCTCCTGTCCCCATCACCTCGCCAGTTGACTTCATTTCCGGCCCCAGAATAGGATCAACACCGGGGAATTTACTGAACGGAAAGACGGCTTCTTTCACATGTACTTTTAGAGGCATAACTTCTTGAGTAACACCTTGCTTTTCTAAAGAAAGACCTGCCATACAGCGAGCAGCAACCTTAGCCAACGAATATCCTATACACTTAGAGACAAATGGTACCGTCCTAGAAGCTCTGGGGTTAACCTCAATCAAATAGACTACGTTATTTTGAATCGCCATCTGAACATTCATCAGACCTATAACCTCCATTTCCAGAGCGATACTGGTGATTTGACTCCTAACACTATCCAAGATCTCTTCGCTGAGAGAGTATGGCGGTAAGGAGCAAGCAGAATCGCCAGAGTGAACCCCGGCTTGTTCTATGTGTTGCATAATGGCGCCAATCACTACAATTTTACCATCGCAAATCGCGTCAACATCTATCTCAATGGCATCGTCTAAAAATCTGTCCAACAAAACAGGAGATTTGTTCGACACATCAACCGCCGTCTTTAAATAACGTGTTAACTCTTTTTCGTCGTAGACAATCTCCATAGCTCTACCACCCAAAACATAAGATGGCCTAACTACAATGGGATAACCAATTCGCTCAGCCCTTCCTACTCCTTCATCGAGAGTTGTAACGATCGCATTCGGCGGTTGTCGAAGCTCCAACTTCTTCACCAATAGCTGAAATTGCTCTCTATCTTCAGCTTGATCAATCGCCGAAGTTGACGTGCCAATGATAGGCACCCCTTCCAAATACAAATCGTTCGCCAGTTTTAATGGTGTTTGGCCACCGAACTGTATTATTACCCCAGCAGGCTTCTCAATTCTCACGATTTCAAGCACGTCTTCCATAGTCAATGGCTCAAAATAGAGCCGGTCAGACGTATCATAGTCAGTGGATACAGTTTCAGGGTTACAATTAACCATAATCGTTTCATAACCATCTTCGCGCATCGCTAGCGCTGCATGCACGCAACAGTAATCAAATTCGATACCTTGGCCAATTCTGTTAGGCCCTCCACCCAGCACCAAAATCTTTTCTTTATCACTCGGATTCGCTTCACACTCTTCTTCATAAGTTGAATATAAGTAAGCGGTTGTGGTCGGGAATTCAGCAGCACAGGTATCCACTCTCTTATAAACGGGTAAAACACCCAGGCCATGTCTATATTCTCGGATTTGTTTTTCACTCACAGACAATAAATCCGCTAGTCGATAATCTGAAAACCCCTTACGCTTCAATCTAAGCAAGGCAGTTTTATCCAAATCAACTATATTCTTACCTTCAAGGTTTTTTTCTTCTAATACGAGATCTTGTATTTCAGCTAGAAACCAAGGGTCTATTGCCGTCTCTTCATAAACATTTTGTACAGTTTTATTGAGCCTAAATGCGTCAGCGACATACCAAATTCGTTCGGAATTAGGATTATTTAGCTGTCGCTTAAGCACAGTCTCCCATTCGAGAATTTCGCTGTCTATCACAGGCTCTAGTCCATATTTACCGATCTCAAGTCCGCGAATGGCTTTTTGAAAGGATTCCTGGAATGTTCGCCCCATAGCCATGACTTCGCCGACCGATTTCATTTGCGTGGTCAACAAGGGATCTGCTTGTGGGAATTTTTCAAAGGTGAACCTAGGTATTTTTGTTACGACATAATCAATACTTGGTTCAAAGGATGCAGGAGTAACACCATCTGTAATGTCATTACTCAATTCATCAAGCGTATAACCTATGGCCAACTTAGCTGCGATTTTCGCAATTGGAAACCCTGTTGCTTTCGAAGCCAGGGCAGATGATCTAGAAACCCTTGGATTCATTTCGATCACTACTATTCGACCGCTTGTAGGATCAATCGCAAACTGGACATTCGAGCCACCCGTATCGACGCCGATCTCTCGCAATACGGCTATCGAATGACTTCTAAGCAACTGATATTCTTTATCCGTAAGCGTTTGAGCAGGAGCTACAGTTATACTGTCCCCAGTGTGAACACCCATTGGATCGATGTTTTCAATAGAACATATGATAATACAATTGTCTGCAGAGTCTCGAACCACCTCCATCTCGAATTCTTTCCAACCTAGCAAGGACTCGTCGATCAGCAACTCATTAGTCGGCGAAAGATCTAAGCCCCTCTCACAAATCTCCTTAAATTCTTCTTGGTTATAGGCAATGCCACCGCCGCTTCCACCTAGTGTAAAAGAAGGTCTAATGACGCAGGGGAAGCCCAATCTACTTTGGACTTGAAGAGCTTCTTCTAAACTATGAGCTATCGCAGACTGTGGTGTTTCTAGCCCTATCTCCTTCATAGCTCGATCAAATTTTTCTCGGTCTTCCGCCTCTTCAATCGTATCGACACTGGTCCCTACAATAGGGACACCCGCA
>CAZYHH010000120.1:0-9387 GCA_964647295.1 uncultured Pseudomonadales bacterium | reverse complement strand
AAGATCTACCAGACGTTCAAAAAAACGCGGGTCTGGAATTTATATTCGATCTGGTGAAAGGGCGAGGTCGTTACCTCTGTATAAAGAGGCTGGATGATTATCTTAGAAGCGGTAGTCAAGAAGAAATGCCGTTTTTGGATACTGTTGAGCAGAACCAAATTGAACTGTATCAGGAAATGTTGCGCCGTTTTAGCGCAAATCAATGGAACGGAGAACTGGATAGCTGGGAAGGCAATCTAGATGAGGGAGATTGGAAGAGCGTAACTAATGATCATAGAGGGTGCACGAATAATCGATGTACGTTCTTTCAACAATGCCCTTTTTTTAGAGCGCGAGGAGCACTGGAAAAAGCAGATGTGATTGTTTCCAATCATGACTTGTTATTGTCTGACCTAGGGCTGGGAGGCGGGGCAATACTCTCAGAGCCGGGTTCAAGTATTTATGTCATAGATGAAGCTCACCACTTAGCCGAAAAGACTCGCGCTCATTTTACATTAAGCGCGGGAATTAGCGGTACGATGCAGTGGCTCGAAACTGCGAGCAACACCGTCGGTACGATGACCCAGCAACTTTCCCGGCCTCCAGAATTTGTTGAACTGGCGGCTTCACTTGCTGTGGAATCGCATCCTGTGAAAGAGGTTTTCGAAGAAATCAGCCTCCTGGTTTCAGAATTGATTTTTGAGGTCAAAGAAGAAGATAAGTCTGTTCACCGATTTCCGCTTGGGAATGTGCCAGGTGATATAGCCAAGAAATTTGCGGAACTTTTACCTCACGTGGTTGGTTTGTCATCGATTATTGGGAAAATTCACGAGCGACTTCAACAAGCAGTAGCAGGAGAAGTCGAGTGGTTGAAAGGAGGAGAGGCTGGGAATTGGCTGGGATTGATAGGCGCGCTTAGTGGACGGTCTATTTCGTTACAGGCTTTGGTAACAGATTATGGGTCGAGTGATTTGGATAGACCCATATGTGCTCGCTGGGTCACACAGGCTGGACCCTATTACGAATTGTATTCGGCGCCAATTGAGCCAGGGGAGATAGTAAATAAATTGCTTTGGGAGGGCTGCCATGCCGCAATTTGTACTTCGGCTACCTTGAGTGTTGGTGGTCGCTTTGATCGTTTCTTAGAGCAAACGGGATTACAACCGACAACCAACCAACTGAGGTTGCGAAGTACTTTTAACTTCCCTGAGATCGCGACCTTCAATGTTCCTCGATTGAAGAGTGATCCCAGAGACTCTAATGCTCATACGGAAGAGATAGCCACAATATTGCCAGACCTAATATCTGAGGATGTCAGCGCGTTAATCTTATTTTCGTCCTGGCGGCAGTTAAATGGAGTGGTCAAAGAGCTGCCGGACTCGCTGGCAGCTTGCTTGTTGGTTCAGGGTGATGATGCAAAACAAGCTTTGATCGCAAATCATAGAGAAAGTGTCTACAGGGGTAAGCAGTCCTTTTTGGTTGGCTTATCGAGTTTTGCCGAAGGGTTGGATCTTCCGGGCGATCTGTGTCGGCATGTAGTCATCGCTAAGATACCCTTTGCCGTGCCCGATGATCCGGTTGATCAGGCGATGGCCGAGTGGGTTGAGGCTCAGGGTCGAAATGCCTTTTACGAGATTTCTGTTCCCGACGCAGCGCTTAAGTTGGTACAGGCGTGTGGGCGTTTGATTAGGCACGAAAATGACTATGGAAAGATCACTTTGCTTGATACTCGTATTGTGAATAAGTCCTACGGTAAAATATTAATGGACTCGCTTCCGCCTTATCGAAGGCTGATTGATTAACCGTTTACTTAAAAACCTTGGTGTTGGTAAGCGCCGTGCCTGCGGTTGGCCTTGAGTTAAACTTTCCCCGACTAAACACCAATAATCTGTTTGTCGTTAGTTTTGATTGAACCGCTTCGAGATAAGAAAGGATGTCTGGTTTTTCTAATGTCAGAATGGCGTTCGCGAGTTGTTCCCTCGTATCAAATGCCAGATTGTCCCTTTTGAGATCACTCCAATAGCGTTGGCTGCGCTGCGTAAGATTCTTGTCTTTTTGAAGTAAATTGTTGATAAGACCTTCTTTATGTTCTTGAAATTCTTGTTCAGCCATCATCGCTAAAGACTTCAAGTATTCCTCAAAAAAAGATTGAGTAGCCTTATCTAAATAATCTGCACCTTGGACTGGAGATTGAACCAGAAAAATCAATCCGTTTCGGTCGTTCATTAAATTGGAACCGGCACTGACAACGTAACCTAGTTGCTGGTTTGTCCTGAGGTCTGAAAAGTAGGGAGTTCTAAGCATTTGGCCCGCGAGAGTGCTCGTGGCTCTGGTTGAAATTTCGTCATCCTCATCTTGTACGTAAATTACCATAGCGGCGTCATCGTGATCGACCTCAATCTCTAAAAGCATCGAACCATCGAGCGCTTTAACCTCGGATCTTATCGGGTCGATGTGACCAATTGAGAGACGGTTTTCGAGTAAGAGCTCAAGATCTTGCTGCGTTTGGTGATCAACGTTGCCGTGGAGAAGTACATCAATCGATACCTTCTTAAATTTCTCGGATCTCCAGCGGGCTAATTGTTCAAGTGTTAAGTTCTCTGCAATGCGTGCGAGATCTTTAGCTGGCCAGCGATTCGAAATCAGAATCTCGGAAATCGAGTTCATTGCCTGCCGATAAGGATAATCTTTACTGGAGTTTAACCATTT
Organism: uncultured Pseudomonadales bacterium; assembly: GCA_964647295.1. Classification (GTDB taxonomy): domain Bacteria; phylum Pseudomonadota; class Gammaproteobacteria; order Pseudomonadales; family Azotimanducaceae; genus UBA4421. Next base: position 6,699 of record CAZYHH010000120.1, on the reverse strand, counting down.
GCGAATTAGATTCGATTTGAGTACGTCGAATCGATCAGCTTCTAATGTGGTTTGCGTTAATTTCTCCATTATCGTTTCGAGTAAGGTCAGTTGCTTGTCACTGAATCCCGAGATTTGTATTTCGTAACCGCTGTCGGTGACGCGGTGTTGGCCGCCTAAACCCGCAAGGTAAGCAGGGTATACGCTTTCATTTAAAGCATCGCTCACGAGGCTCCTATATATTTGGCCATTGACCCTGTCTTCAGCCTTCAGTAAGCCACCCGGTAGGTTTATTCGCAGATAGATGCTGGATTTAGGAGTGCTGAATTCGAGATCCCGGTCCATCCAAATCCGTATGTTTTCGTTTGATCCAGATTGGGAAATTGACTGCTTGTCTTCCTCGAGCAACGCGAGATTTTCTGGTAAGAAGGGATTTTTTGTCGGTAAAAAAAGCTGGTCAGTATCGTGAGATGACAGCTCCAAGTAATTTTTTTGGATGGAGTAAGGAACCTCAAACCATTTTTCAGTTTGGTCGGAAGTGAAGTCAGGATTAATGACTTCAATGAGCACGTTGTCTTTTCTTAGGTAGCCGATAAAACTAGAGATCAGCTCAGCATCAAATTCTTTCATTAAATAAATGGAACTAATCAAATCTTCGGGCGGGTAGTGCTGAAGTCTTGGAGCGATACCATAGACGTATTGAAGAGCAGCGCTTTTTTCTTGAAACTCAAATGCCAGGTTGGCCACTATCGCCTGCTCTTCGTACAACCATTTCTCAGGCGGTTGTTTTTTTAAGATGGCAATGTATTCAAATAGTAAGTAGGTTATTTCGGAAACGTGCAGTGAGCCTTCCCGCGTAAGTGACAGGCTGATGTTGATAGAGCTATTTTGTTTGTCAGTAGCCCCAGAGCCCGCGCTTAAGGTCTCAATCCAACCGTAGGAGTTGAGAAGCTTGTGCAGGCTGCCGCTACCTTCATGACCAAGTAAGTTGGTGATGTATTGCTCGGGTTTGGCCCTGTAGCTATCTAATACACTGGGAACCGGAAATGTGTATTCGACTCGGTATTTATCTTTGATGGGTGTCGAAGATAGAGTGATCGGTAATTCTTCAGTGAGTAGCATTGTTTGTTCTAAAGAAGCGCCGCCAATCTCGCGATTTGGAATCTGGTTAAATAGTGGATTGATCCATCGTCTCATTTGGGCGATTGACTCGTTCGAGAGTACGACAGCGCCCATCTGATTGGCAGAGTATTGCTCGTTTTGAAATTTAACGAGTTCTTCTTTGACTTCGCCTGAAAGAGTCTCTAACGAACCAATCGAAAATCTGCTTCCGCCATAGGAAGGATTCATGGCAAGTTTGCTCACCATGAACTGTCGCCAGTTGTCTTCCTTCTTTTGCATCTGGTATTCGGAATGCACGGCATTTTTTTCGCGATCTACGTATTCGTCTGAAAGTAAAGGATCAATGAAAAAATGCGCGAAACGATCTAGGCCCTCTTTGAAAGCTGAGTTCTTTATATCGAAGAAATAGTTGGTATGATCGCTGGCGGTATACGCATTCGATCCTCCGCCATTGCTGTTAATAAAATTCTGAAAGCTATCTACTTCTGGATATTTTTTTGTGCCAATAAATAGCATGTGTTCAAAAAAATGTGCCAGCCCCGGTCGGCTGCCTGGGTCGCTTAGGCTGCCCCGGAAAACTGTAATAGCGGTTGCCGATTTCTCCGTTTCAGGGTCAGAAATAAGTAGTACTCTTAATTGATTACCGAGTAAGAGATATTGATATTCACGTTCGTCATTAGGACTTTTTTTCACAACTACGTCTGCCTTGAAATTATTTTGAGAGCAGGAACACGCGAAAAATAAAAACAACCAAATAATATAGAACGAGCAAGAATTCTTAGTTGGGATCATTTTTATCGTTAAACCCTATAGTGATGGATCGATTGGCCTGAGACCGCGATATCATATTATAAACCATGAATCATTGGGGGGTTGATTTCATCTAGAGAAGTCGACCAATTAAATCTCGTATTTAGCATAATGGCCTTGACTGAAATCGTAGATCTAAAAGACCGGGATATAGAGTTTCGCTCTGCTTTTTGTGACTGTATTGCTCAGCGGGGCCGAAGGTGTTTTTCCTTGTTTAGATATTGAACGCCGGCACACCGCAAAAGAGCTATCATGAAAAGGTGAAATTATCTCTTTCCAAAGAACAATCAGAATTTAGAGACCAGGTAGTTGATTTCTTAGAAACCTATTGGCACCAGCAGAAAATGCTCGCGCCATCGGCATTAGGCGCTTCAGGCTTATTAGGGATTTCTAAGGAAGCAATAAACCGTTGGTATCAAAGGGTCTTTGATCAAGGTTGGGCTCTCATTGATTGGCCAGAAAACCTTGGAGGCCCTGGTTGGGATCCGATTCAAAAATACATCTGGCTAAGTGAATGCGGCCTTCGGTGTATCCCGTCGCCTTCAAATTTGCCAGGCGTGGCCGTTGTAGGTCCGCTGCTCTTTGCTTTAGGGGACAATCATCGAAACATAGATCAGTTCTTAGAAGGTATAACAAACAATGATAGTTCTTGGGGACTAGGTCCCTTAGACCTGGAATGGAATCAAACAGGCTTGAATTTGGTCAGGTCTAGAGAGGGGTTCAGTTTAAGTGGACGTGAAGTTATCTGTGGCACAGGTCTTGGTTGTGACTGGGCTCTAGTCTTCTGTCGAGAAGCGCAAGATGAGTACGTCGTTCTGGTCGAGATCGCCGATCGTTTGATTGAACGTATGTCCGGTGAAGTTGGCGCGTTATCTAGTAGTTTTTATGAGGTCGAGTTTGTGGATGAAAAAATATCTGAGGATCAGATGTTTTTGGTCGCCCAGGAGTCTCGACGAAAAAAGATTATGGAATTGATATGGGGAAATGGCACGTTTTATCAATCGCCTTTGTTTCTGCGGCGGGAGATCGTTCGATTGATGGATTTCGCGAGAAAGAAAGAAATGGATAGAGTCTCGATTAAGCGATTGGTAGAGCTTGGGATCGAGCTGAAGTCCCTGGAAGCGCTCGAAATGCGCGCAATATTTGGCCGAGACCAGAAGATAGAGAATCGTCTGAGCCTTGCGCACCTTAACCTCATGACTTTAGATCTAACGTCTAGGGTTTTAGAAGTCGAAGTGGACCTATTGGCCTATTATTCTGTTCCTAGTGAAGATCATCTGACAACTCATAATGAACCGAATTTGGGTCCTGGTGGCGCTGAATACGCCGTAAAGAAATTGTTGTATATTAACGCGTGGATCGAAGGCGTAACATCGCTCGATGGGGCGAAAGGTTATTTAGCGAGCAGGCTAGAAGCGACCGGACACGATGAGATTTAGTTTTTGAGAGTAATTTCTCAATTTAATTTTAAAAAATTCGAGTATTCGAGTATTCGAGTATTCGAGTATTAAAGAGGTTAGTAATGGATTTTTCTTTTTCGGATGAGCAAACGTTGTTGCAAGAAAGCGTGTCTCGCTTTATCGCCAACGACTATGGATTTGAGGAAAGACAGAAGCACTCGAGGAGTGATTTAGGATACAGCGCTGAGAACTGGAAAACATTTGCTGAACTTGGATGGCTCGGAGTCCCTTTTTCTGAGGGCACGGGTGGATTTGGCGGTGGTGCCGTCGAAATGATGTTAATGATGGAGGAGTTCGGCAAGGGCTTGGTGGTGGAGCCTTATCTGGCGACGGTCGCGGCTTGTGGGGCTGCTCTAAAGTTAGCCGGTTCTGAAGATCAGCAGGCGGTCTACATCCCTGACATTGTTGGCGGTTCCAAGCTTTGGGCGCTCGCCTTTGCCGAGCCACAAGGCCGATTTAATCTAGCTGACCTGTTGACGGTTGCCACCTCCGACAGGGGGAAGTACGTGATCAGCGGTCATAAAGCGGTTGTCATTAACGGACCGAATGCCGATTTCTTTATCGTGTCAGCCAGAACCAGTGGCGAGCAACGGGACAAAGACGGTGTGTCTTTGTTTATCATCCCCTCTGATGCTGCTGGATTGAGTAGAAGAGATTATCCAACGGTGGATGGGCAGAGGGCCTGTGAGCTCACTCTTGATCAAGTTGAATTGGATGAGTCAAATATCCTTGGAGAGGAAGGCCAAGGCCTGGTCGTTTTGGAACAAGCAATAGATTTCGCAACCTTGGCCATCGGCTCAGAGGCAGTTGGCTGTATGGAGGTACTGTATAAAGACACGGTAGAGTATTGTAAGAATCGGGAGCAGTTTGGTCAGCCAATAGGAAAATTCCAAGTTCTTCAGCATAGAATGGTTGACATGTTCATGGAGCATGAGCAGTCGAAATCTCTTATGTTTATGGCCGCGATGAGATGGGATGAAGGGTACGGACCGGAAGCCCAAAAAGCGGTAAGTGCGTTTAAGGTTCAGGTTGGTAAGTCGGGTAAATTCGTCGGCCAGAGTGCGGTTCAATTGCATGGTGGCATGGGAATGACTGACGAATTAAACATCGGCCATTATTTTAAGAGATTGACAATTATCGATACGATGTTTGGAAACGTTGACCATCATTTGAAACGATTTGGTGATTTATAGTTAGCTGCGAGAAAACCTTGCGTCTTGATAGATTAAGGAGTGAGCAATGGCTAGGTGGGATAATGATGATAAACCTTCGATACCGAACTGGTTTTGGGAAGCGGTAGAGACAGAACCTGAGACGCGTCAGATTGAGATTGATGAGTGCGATGTCGCCTACCGTTTTTATCCTTCGCCTGGCAAGCCGGGCATGTTGCTAATTCACGGTATGAACGCCCATTCCCGTTGGTGGGACTTCATAGCTCCCCAATTGCTTGATCGGTTCGAGATAGCAGCGATGGATCTCACGGGCATGGGTGATTCTGACTATCGATACAAGTACAACTCAGAAACTTATGCTAAAGAAATTACCGGGGTGCTGGAAGACAGTGGTTTTGAGTCTGATGCTCTAGTGGTTGCGCATAGTTTTGGCGGTTATATGGCTGTCAAAGCGGCGAGTCTATATCCCGAAAAATTGAAAAACCTTATTTTAGTGGATTCGGGCATCCGACACCCGGAGGATCCGATTCCAGATAGAATGGAGATGGGTGGGCGCGCAAAGGTCTATCCAGATAAAGAGAATGCGATTGCACGATTTAGGCTTCAGCCACCACAGCCCTGTGAAAACGAATACATCACTCAATATATCGCTCGAAACTCTTTGATGCCGGTTGAGGGTGGTGGATGGGCATGGAAATTCGATGAGGATTTACTGACCACACTGACCGAGGTAGAACGGCAACCGGAAGATTATCAAGCCCTCAACGTGAATTTGGGGCTTATCTACGGCGAAAAAAGTGAGTTATTTTCGAGGCGCGCGCTTGAATACATGCGCGAATTGGTTCCAAATACTTTTCCGGCCTATGAAGTCCAGGATGCCCAGCATCATGTTTTTTTGGACCAGCCCCTAGATTTCATCGATATCCTGAGAAAACTTTGTGACGATATGGGAGTCTAGTTTTTATTGCCATAGCGCTTCGAGTATCTCGATTAAGTGAATTTTTTCGGCTTGTTTTACACGTTGTTCTAATGATTCTAACGAATCGTCCGGTTTTACAGACACTCGCACTTGACCGAGAATTTTTCCTGAGTCATATTCTTCGTTGACGAGGTGTACCGTGGCACCAGTGAAAGAGTCTCCGCTATCGAGGACTGCTTGATGGACTTTCTTCCCGAAAAATCCCTTGCCACCAAATTTTGGAAGCAAAGAAGGGTGTGTATTAATAATGCGGTCCTTGAATTTTGAGAGTACCTGGTCACTGATTTTTCTTGTGTAGCCCAGCAACAAAATCCAGTCGATATTTAATGCTAGTAGCTTTTTCAAGAGCTCGTCGTCTGCGGCCGTTTGATTTTCTGCCAGATTGGTTTCAATGACGTGTAGTCGAATGCCCCTGGATTTAGCTTTTAGGACGGCTCCAGAATTTTGCTGGTTGCTGACCAACAGCGCTATATCCGCATTAAGAATGCCCTCCACGCAGGCTCGATAGATCGTGTCCATTGTAGAACCCTGACCCGACGTAAAAATTGCTAGCATTTTTGCTCTTTTGGTTGGTGCCATCTTTTGGTTGTCGTCAACCATAGGCTTGACCGGGTAACCAGGTAACCACTGATACAAAGTTAAAAATGATTATGCCTCCCAGAATCTGGAGAAAAACGAAAGGTACGACTCCTTTGTAGATCACCTGAACGTTTATTTCCGGTGGAGCGACGCCCTTTAAATAGAAAATCGCGAAGCCCACGGGAGGAGTGAGGAAACTAGTTTGTAGACAGACTGCGAATAATACCGTGAACCAAATGGGATCAAACCCCAACGTCCCAACCACCGGAGAGACCAAGGGCAGCACGATCAGGGTTAGCTCAATCCAATCCAGAAAAAATCCTAGCAAAAAAGTTGCAAATAGAATACTGATGATGATTCCAGTGCCTCCGAAGGGCAGACCCAGTAGGGCTCGTTCAACGAGTTGGTCGCCGCCTAGTCCTCTTAATACGAGCGAAAAGGCAGTAGCCCCTATCAATATCGCAAATATAAACGCGGTAGTTCTGGTCGTTTCTTGTAAAACTTCGATCAACATGGCCTTCTCAAATTGATTGTTGATGATTGTTAGCAGAAGTGCTCCAGTCGCACCTACGCCAGCCGCTTCGGTCGGCGTCGCAAT
>CAZYHH010000119.1:5586-9520 GCA_964647295.1 uncultured Pseudomonadales bacterium | reverse complement strand
ACACTCATTTTCGAGTATTTTGATATCCTTCTCCGTCATAGAGGTTTTTGTCTTTCCCTTTAACCAATCTTTTTTTCTCTCATCAAAGAAAGTAATTATTGCTGGATCTAACATGAATTCTCTATCCTTCTAATATTTAACCAAACCAAATTGATCGCTATATTGGTACTCTAGTTGGGCTTCGAAATTATTGTAAACAGCTAAGTTCAACACCCCATACCGCAAGGATGCTTTTCGCATTGATATTTCCTTGATTAGGATTCAGAAGCGCCTTTTCTGAGGTGCCCATATAGGAGCTCCTCTGAATATTCGACGCACTTAAATTCGAGTAGGCGAGCCCGATCGTCAAGGCGCCGATAGAGTGGCATCTTGATGGTCCAGGATTCATCGTAAACCGTAGGATCGGTCAGGGTAGCTTCGTAATTTATACGATTTACACCATTTAACGTGTAGCGCTCTTCTACGGTCAGACTGGCACTCGCAAAATTTCCAGCGCGATCCAGCCACGCCTGCCCGTTAAAACCAGAAGAGTTTACGACCAGAGTGTCACCATCCCAACGTCCATGCGATCTGCCCATCCAGCTATCGATCGGAGGAGGCTCGGGATTTTCTTTGTCCATGTGGATGGTACGATTGGCTTCAGCAAATCCATATACGATCATAATCTTTCCGGTCCCCTGTAATATCTGAAAGGGCATAGGTAAGTAGGTGGCCCTGGGAACGCCGGGCAGAAAGCATTTGGCTTCAGGATCTTCTTGATGGCGAACGGAGAAATTTTGGTCTCTCTTTGATTTAGCCCAGCTTTGATAAGGAATGTCTCCGCCAACCACAACGCCAACACCTGGAGGCGTGGCACCAATAGCACCCAGGGTTTGGGGGCCAGCATAGGAGGAGTGTGCTTCGAGATTCCAATTGGCGGTATTGAGGCTCTGCCAAAGACCACTTAAATCGGGTTTGCCGTTAAAGGCTCTTGGTATGGGATTGCTGCTTTTGTTGTCGTCGTCGACGGGCGAGTTGGTAGTGCACCCTGTCGCTAATGCACAACCTATCATGGTGATCAATGACCATCTGACCAAGCCGCGATGTCCTAATATAGTAAACATCTGATAGGACTCCCCCTTCCTATTTTAAGTTTTTTATTAAACGTGGATTGCCCGTTGCGTGCAAGCTTCACAACGAATTCGATTTACGGCTAGCGCGCCGGCCCGATATATATTTCAAGCAGAAGACTGCGTTGGGATGGGTTGATCGGTTCCTCGCCTTCCGGGTAACCGTTGATCGCCAACAGATACGCGGTGAGCGCCGCATATTCCGCCTCACTCAGGCTGCTGGGCGCTGCCTGGGGCATGGTTTGCCGTATTGAGTCATAGAGATCGAGCACCGCAGAATCGGTCCAGCGAAAGGTGAAGTCTTCTCCAATCAAACCCGGTGAGCTGCCGTAGACTTCGGATTGATCGAGCGTATCAGAGTGGCACGCGATGCAATGCGTAATGAATAATTCTTTGCCATCCGAGGACTGTTCCAGAGAATAGATGCCCTCCCAAATGGAGGTGGGCTTGGCTTGGGACCAACTCGAAGATATCTGGAGACTGCAGGTCAAGACTAGTAAGGGAAGCGTGAGAGAGTGTGATCTGATCATGGGCGAATGATCTAAGGCGTTGGTAATCTATAGGCTATAAGCTCGGGCGGCGTGCCGCCAATGGTCAGTGCGATGTATTGTCGATCCCCAACCTGGTAAGTCATGGGCGTGCCGATAGCGCCTCTGGGCAGATCGACAGAAGCAAGTTCCTCACCGCTTTGTTTATCGTATGCGACCAGACGAGGTCCACCTGTGGTGCCGCCTGCCGACAAAGCGGTAATTAAGAGTGTCTTGGTCAGTAAGGGCCCGCCTCTGCCATCGCCGCCCAAAGGCGGCAGGTTTAGCTTCCGGAGCATAGGGTGTCTCCTCAGCCTGTCCCCGTTACCCAAAGGAGTCATCCAGATGTGGTCTCCGTTGTTCATATCGATGGCCGTCATCCGTGAATAAGGGGGTTTCAGAAGCGGTAATCCTCTGGGCATTCTAGGGTAGGTACTCTGACGCGAACGCGAGAGACGTTGGGCTTCGGGAGCACCGTGTGTGTAATCCAAGGAGCCCCCGTCGGGTTGATAAAACGAGATCACGCCAAAGCTGTTTCTGGATGGTACATAAAGAAATCCAGTTTCAGGATCGACGGCCGCGCCTGACCAGTTTGCGGCTCCACTGCCGGACGGTCTAAAGAGCAAGCCCTTCATATCTCCCTCAGCGAGCATTTGTGGCGTGTATAGAGGCCCTAGTCGGTACCCTCGAACGGCTTCTTGAGCCATTTTTTTGATTTCGGGAGTGAAGTCCACTAAATCCTCTACCGTAAAGCCCTGATAGTCAAATGGAGCAGGGCGTGTCGGAAAAGGCTGGGTGGGCGATGGACTTTCATTTGGAAAATTCGTATCGGTTGGGACGGGCTTTTCATTGATGGGCCAGATCGGTTCTCCAGTAACTCGGTCGAGCGCATAGATAAATCCTTGTTTGCTCACCTGCGCGAGTGCTTTGATTGGCTTGCCTTCGACGTTTATATCTAGAAGATTAGGGGCGGTTGGGAAATCGTAATCCCATAGCCCATGGTGGACCGCCTGAAAGTGCCAGATCTTCTCGCCGGTTTTCGCGTCTACGCAGACGATGCTTTCAGCAAACAAATTATCACCAGGCCGGTGACCGCCGTAATAATCGTTCGTGGGTGTCCCGGTTGGGAGGTAAACGTAGCCGAGCTCTTCGTCAGCACTCAGGTAGGTCCAAACATTTGCGTTACCCGAGTAGCGCAAAGAGTCGTTGCCCCATGTCTCAGAGCCTTCTTCGCCTTCTAGCGGTACGGTATGGAAATCCCATAAATGTTTCCCTGTACGGACATCCCAGGCTCTGACCCAGCCTGGGACTGCCTCCTTGTTGATCCGCCGGTCAGCGATGGAAGAGCCATGTATTACCACGTCGCCGACCACGATGGGAGGCGACTGTACTGAGTACAGCATCGCGTTGAGATAGTCGCGTTCGGAGCGGGTTGCTCTGGGGAGTCCTTGGGTTAGGTCGACTCGTCCATAATTACCGAAACCCCTGCATGGGTATCCTGTGAGGGCCTCTACACAAATCAAGTCCCCACTCCCGGTTCCCCACAAGATGCGTTGTTCTGTACCGTCTGACCAGTAGGCGACACCACGCTGTCGCCAGGTCACGGTCATCGATGTTGTGCCCTCTTCATAACTCTTCGGATTGAAAACCCACAAGGTTTCTCCGGTTTCAGCATCCAGCGCAGCACCTTGGGAAAGGGGTGTGTTGAGGTAGAGCCTTCCTTCTACCATAAGAGGAGTGGCCTGTAAGTTGGAATAGTTTGGAGTGTTCTTTGTTCGGTACAGGTTGGGATTATCTTTTTCCAGTCGTTTGATGACTTGATCCTTGGAGCTCCACCATTCTCCGTTGTTTTCGGTTCTTCTGCTTAAGAAGGCGTCGATTGATTTCCATCGCCAGGCAATCTCCAGGGTAGAAAAGTTGTCCTTGTTGATTTGCGTAAGTGGTGAGTATTTGGTTCCTGCTTTATCGGCGCCGTATACAGGCCATTCTCCCTGTGGGTCTGCTTGACTGTCTCCTGAGCTCCGCTTGAACGGAAAAAGAATTAATAGGATGAGCAAAAACCACATGGACCTACAAGACGTTGTTTTCACTCCTACTCCCCTGTTTTGAATCTTCGTCAATCTCTCAAGACTAAAAAAATGTAACGGATTGACGAGTGTTAGCAAATATAGCAGGGTATGCGCATCTAAGAGAAGTTGCGAGGCGAAGTATGGCCATTCAAGTCGATCCCAAAACCGGTCTGAAGGTGTTCAACACTCGTGCTGCCAAAGCCAGTGAGAACATTGTGGGGAAAGGCTA
>CAZYHH010000119.1:0-5576 GCA_964647295.1 uncultured Pseudomonadales bacterium | reverse complement strand
TCGACTTTAGACGATTTATCGCTTACCACGCTGCCTGAGGAACCCGTTGGAGCCGTATTTAACGCGGACGAACAAGAAAAATATCAGGCCTTTAAAGAGCGAAGGCGCGGCGCAGCGGACTACATGGAAATGAAAGGTGAGTTTAGCCGTTACCTAGAAGACCTGTATTCGGCCGAACCAATAGAGCGTGAAGCGCTAAACGATAGTTGCGAGATTCTAGTAGTCGGGGCGGGATTTGCGGGTTTGTTGCTTTGGCACAAACTCAGGAACGCTGGCTTCGAAGATGTTCGTTTCTGTGAAAAAGGTGGCGACGTCGGCGGAACGTGGTACTGGAATCGCTACCCTGGCATCGCTTGTGACGTGGAATCCTATAGCTATTTCCCTTTGCTTGAAGAAATGGGCTATTTTCCGACAATGAAGTTCGCTTCTGGCTTTGAAATCATGGAGTACTGCCAGAAACTCGCCGAGAAGTTTGGTTTTTATGACAAGTGTTTGTTTCACACGACCGTCGAAAGAACCGTTTGGAGTGACGAGAGTAGCGACTGGATGGTCCACACAGACCGAGGCGATCAGATGAAAGCGCGGTTTGTTATTTTGGCCAATGGGCTGCTGACTACGCCTAAGCTTGCTCGAATCAAGGGAATGGAATCCTTTCAAGGAGATTCCTTTCATACCTCACGTTGGAATTACAATGTTGACCTTAAAGATAAACGTGTTGGGGTGATCGGGACGGGCGCCACGGCAGTGCAAGTGGTTCCCGAGATCGCAAAGGTGGTTAAGGAGTTATACGTCTTTCAGAGAACTCCGTCATCCATCGATGTGCGTGACCAACGAGAGACGACTCAAGCGGAGATCGAACAGTGGAAAAACGAACCCGGTTGGGCAAAGGCTCGAAGGGCGCGCTTTGCTAAAATTTCTTCGGGTCGTACGGCGCTGAAAGCCAACGATGATTATTTGGCAGGAAGGATTGCCGACTTTAAAGAGAGAAAACAACACGAGCGAGAGCTGACACCAGAAGAGATGATGGAGAAACAGCTCGGTTCCAATTTTCGTATCATGGAACAGATTCGAGCTAGAGTGGATAATGTTGTCAAGGATCCCAAGATTGCCGAGTCACTCAAACCTTATTATCCCTACGGGTGTAAGCGGCCAGCCTTCCACGATGAGTACCTCCCGACGTTCAATCAAGACCATGTCACGCTGGTCGATACGGCGCCCATGGGCGTGGCCGAGATCAACGAAAGGGGAGTGGTGCACGATGGTCAGGAGTATCCGCTCGACGTCTTGATATACGCAACCGGCTTTAAATGGATGGAAGCGGCCACCTTCAACATGATCGAGGGAAGAGATGGCCTTACGCTTCAGGATAAGTGGAAGCAAGACGGGACCAAGACTTTTCTAGGGATTCACAGCAATGGCTTCCCCAATCTTTTCATCGTTGCGGGACCGCAGGGTGGTGGTGGCAGCTTCAACTTTACCGATGCGCTAGAGGTCCACGGAGATTATTTAATCTGGATGCTGGAGACGATGCGCGAGAACGGCGCTAAGAGCATCGATGTTGATAAGGCACAAGAAGAGATCTACGTTGAGCATTGCAGGCAAGCGGACGTCCAGACTGCCGCCTTTCGCGACTGCTATTCCTATTACAACGGCGAAGGTGACGCAGAACCCGGAAGTCTGAGTTATTACGGAGGCGGGCGCTGGCACAAATATCGGGTTCGAGCTCAGGAGACTTTAGAGCCCTATATTTTTAGCTAGTATAAGGTTAGTGCTAGAAACGCTTTTGCGTGTTCACTGGTTTTCTATATATAGTAAACGCGAACTATTAATTTATTGAGCGTTTTATGAGTGACTCGCCTTCCGAATATACACCGCCTGAAGTCTGGACCTGGGATGAAGATGATGGCGCCGCATTTAGCAATATCAATCGGCCTATCGCGGGCCCCACGCACGATAAGGACCTTCCGGTTGGCAAGCATCCTTTGCAACTGCATTCCCTGGGTACGCCTAACGGAGTGAAGGTCACGATATTGTTGGAAGAGTTGTTGGCTTTGGGTCATGAGGGTGCTGAGTATGATGCATTTTTGATCAACATCGGCGAAGGCCACCAGTTTGGTAGCGGGTTTGTGGACATCAATCCTAATTCAAAGATCCCAGCGCTGCTCGATCGAAGTACAACGCCGCACACGCGCGTCTTTGAGTCAGGAGCTATCCTGGTTTATCTGGCTGAGAAGTTTGGGGAGTTTCTTCCAGAGGACCCTTCCCAGCGAGCGGAGTGCATGTCTTGGCTTTTCTGGCAAATGGGCAGTGCGCCATACCTTGGCGGTGGTTTCGGTCACTTTTACGCATACGCACCGGTAAAATTTGAATATCCGATCAATCGATTTGCGATGGAAGTGAAAAGACAGCTCGATGTCTTGGAAAGGAATTTGGCGGAACGCCAGTACTTGTGCGGGGATACGTACAACATCTCTGACATCGCGACCTACTCTTGGTACGGAAACTTGGTGTTGCACAACAGTTATAACTCAGCGGTATTTTTGGATGTGGGTTCCTATGAACACGTTGTTCGCTGGGCGAAAGAAATCGAAGAACGCCCGGCAGTGAAAAGAGGGAGAAGGGTGAACCGCCCTTGGGGGCCCGAAGAAGAGCGAGTTCCAGAACGACACGACGCGAGCGACATCAAATAACAGGTTTTAGTGAGCCAAAATTAGATTATATTTTGGTGACCACGAACCCCAAGGTCGCGATTACAACGATGATCCAAATAATCAGACCCTGAAGTAGGTGCTTGTGGTTCAACTGCTTTAGATTGTCTCGAGTCGTAGCGATACCGACTAGGAATAATGCCGTCACCAGGAGGGCTTTGCTGAGCACGGAAGTCGTTACGATTAGTAGGCTCGGTAGGTTCAGGTAAGAGGCGACTATCGAAGCTCCTACGAATAAGAAAATAAAAATGGGTACGGTGACAAATTTATTCTTGTCGTCTTTACTGCCCTCAATCATTGAAAAAACCAGGAGTACCGGGACTAACCAAAGCGTTCGCCCTAGCTTTAGGGTTGTGGCAACCTGAGCTGCTTCTTCGCCATAGATCGCGGCTGTTGCAACGACGCTTGAGGTGTCATGAATCGCCAATGCCGTCCAAACGCCGAACTGTGATTGAGAAAGATCTAGCCAATGGCCGGCGTAAGGGAAACTCAGGAGCGCGACCGCGTTGAGAACAAAGACAAGCGCGAGTGTCATTCCAGTCTGTCCAGGAGAGGCTCGTAAAATAGGAGACAGTGTCGCAACCGCAGTTCCGCCGCATATTGCGGTCCCCGTTGAGATTAATTTGCTGTCGATAGACTCTTGTTTAATCAGCCAGCCAATAAAGAGGCCAAAGAACAACGTGATGACGACGTAGAGCGAAACGACTGCCGCATAATCGATACTCAGCGAGAGTAGATTGTTCGCATTCATACTAAACCCTAGGAGAACGATTGCCGTTTGGAGCGCGTATTTTGAGTAACTTGATGCCTTGGCAATCAATGTTTGATTGGTCCATAACGAAATAGCCGCAGCGACAAGAAAGGCCAGCGCAGGATTCCCGATTCCAATTAGGAATGTCATCAACATGAAAAGTAGGCATAAGGACAAAGTCTTGTCCGATATCAAAGAGCGCAAAGAAGTGCATCCGTCAAAGTTGATGCGGCTCAATATATAGATTATCGGTTCGATGATCTATCCTTGACTCAGAGTCGCTGCTGTTCATGATTGTTGTTAAGTTGTTTGGATGAATGACCTGAGAAAACTAATCGGATCAGGAAAATGAAAGAGGTCTATGTTACCGGGAATGTAATTGACGCCTCAATATTGGATTCGATGATGATACGCAATAACCGTTCATCGAGCTGGCGGATTATAGTTCATATAACTTGTTTGACGGTGACGCTCTATCTGTGCAATGCAGCTTGGACAACGATTTGGTTGTATCCTCTTACTTTGTTGTTGGGTTTTTTGTTGGCCACGCTTTTCGCGCCTTTCCATGAGTGTACTCATCGAACCGCTTTTAAGAGTAAGAGCCTTAATTTGTTGGTCTGTGCTATTACCGGCACATTGATCGGTTTTTCCTGGAGCGCCTATCGCGTATTTCATTTTGCTCATCACGCGCATACCCAAGATCCAGACCAGGACCCGGAGATTTTATTGGATCCCTTTAAGCTAGGAGTTTGGCCTGATACGTTTATGACATGGTGCTCAAGGCTTAGTGGCGTTGGTTATCTGCGGTTGAAGTTGACTGGTTTTGTAACTTGTTGGAGACCTGGATATGTGGACGGATTCGCGAGTTCTTCGACCGAGGCTAGGAGAGAAACCCGCGTGATGTCAGTGGTTTGGTTGTTGGTGACCATCAGCAGCTTTTATTTGCCGGAAGTATTTGTTCCACTACTTGGTGGGTTTGTTGTCTCCCACTTGTTCTTAGGGCTCTGGTTGACGGCCGAGCATACAGGGTGTCCCTTTGAGGGTTCAGTGCTGGAGCGGACTCGTACACTCCGCACCAATGGTGTCTTACGATATTTTTTATGGAATATGAACTATCATTCTGAGCATCATGGATGGCCAGGAGTTCCTTGGTACCGGTTACAAGAAGTCAACGCGGCGATTGAAGCGGTCGGACAAAGTGGTAGTGGTTATATTGATGCCTATTGGTCAGCCTACAAAGACACACACAATAAACGTTAGGGTGCTAGTAGAGGGTGTTTTATTTTGAATACCCAAGCTCGTAACTATTGAGCGGGGATGAGGGAGCGATGGATAAATTGACGGTATTTCTGGCGAAGACAATTCGCACAATGGATTTGGGTAGACCGGTCGCAAGCGCGGTAGCCGTCTCCGAGGGTAAGGTGGTCTCTGTTGGTAATATGGAGAGCATGAAGCCGTGGCTCGATCGGTATGAGCATGAGGTGAACGACTCATTTAGCGACAAAGTGCTGATGCCCGGTTTTATTGATCCGCATACACATCTGAGGCTCTCCGGCACCTATATGGGATTGGAGTATTTGGGGCCTATCGATTCCACTGATCCAATAGGACGTCCGGTGAAAGGTTTTCCGGACAGGGGTTCGGTGCTTATGAGATTAAAGGAGTTGACCAGTCAATCTGATAAACCGGTGGTTGCATGGGGGTACGATCCAGGCTCTCAATTTGGGCATCTAGATCGCGATATGCTGGATCAGGTATCAACGGATGTTCCGATCTGGGTGTTGGCTTATGCACCACACATTGTTTATGCCAACACCCCAATGATCGGGCGAATCGGCGTCGATGAAGACACCCGGCTTCATGGTCTGGGTCGGTATTCAGACGGACGCCTCAACGGCTGGTTTGTTGAATCGGCGGCGGTGGGAGCCGCGTCTAAACCGGTCAGAGAACAGGTTTACGGGGCGGGCTTTGGGTTGGATGCGCTGAAGTTACAAGGCCAGGTCGCCGTCAATAGCGGGGTCACAGCGACGGCCGACATGATCTACGGGGTGGATTCCTTTGAGAGAGAGTGGGACGACCACGCCCAGGCGATTGAGCAAGGGCTGCTGCCGATGAGA
>CAZYHH010000118.1:0-9523 GCA_964647295.1 uncultured Pseudomonadales bacterium | reverse complement strand
TCGCACTACACCAGATCTCGATTGACTTGTACTCGAATAATCACTCCCAGGACTAGGTTGTACAATTATTCGATTGTAAGCCATCGATTTAGGCGGTTTATGCACAACCGCACGACTATCACTATTCTTAGTTACCCGAGTCACCTGCGTTTTGACTACCAGCGTTGATCCATTCTGCCTGCTTACAACACTCCCATATCTTCTCTGAACTTGCACGCCAGCTTTTCCTGAGTCGACCTTTCTTACCTTTCGCGTACCAACCAATCGGCCCCGAGTTTCGGCCAACAAAAACCTTCTTTCCAATGCAGACAACGAGCCCCATCTAGCTAACAGATCGCTCAATTCACGGTCGGTTTTTAAGCTATAGCTATTTTCTAGATAGGCGCTAGGGACGTCACTCGTTTGCGCATAACCCAAAATCGATGCGGATACCCAAAAAGCGACTACCCCATTGATTAAGACAAGACGAAGACAAGAGAAAAAGCTCGACCGAAACATTGCGACCATCAATTTCCAGAAATAAACCAGCATAATTCTGATCCTTCTTCGTTACGCCAAAATTGCCACTTCATTTCAATTTGTTACCGAAGAAAGGAGACGCTAAGCCCATATCAAACCTAGCGTCTCGACTTATAGAACATCGAAGACTAGGCTGCCTCAAACAGTCCAGCAGCACCTTGTCCACCGCCGATGCACATGGTCACAACACCATACTTCTTGTTAGTCCTTCTCAACTCACGTAAGACAAGCCCTGTCTGACGAGAGCCTGTCATTCCAAAAGGATGACCTATTGAAATACTTCCACCAAGGACATTGTATTTCTCATTATCCAAACCAAGCGCATCCCGGCAATATAGACACTGCGATGCAAACGCTTCATTCAATTCCCAAATATCTATATCGTCTTGCTTGAGTCCTGCATTCTCCAAAAGACGCGGAATCGCAAAGACTGGTCCGATGCCCATCTCATCAGGCTCACATCCAGCAACCGTAAAACCACGGTAAATACCAAGTGGCTCAATGCCTAGTTGCGCAGCCCGCTCAGCGCTCATCAGCATCGTCATGGAAGCACCATCAGAAAGCTGAGAAGCATTGCCTGCTGTAACCGACCCATCATCTTCAAATGCCGGCGGCAAAGAAGCTAGCGCATCTAAGGTAGTAGTAGGTCGATTACATTCGTCCTTATCAACTGTCACTGTTTCGTGGCTCTCTTCGCCAGTTTCCTTATCTACCTTGAGCATCGTTGCCTGCATTGACACGATTTCTTCGGCAATCTTGCCTGCATCGACCGCTGCTGCATACCTTTGCTGACTCTGCAGCGCATATTCATCCTGCATTTCACGAGTCACTTGGTACCGTCTAGCAACGACTTCAGCCGTGTTGCCCATCGCCATGAAAATATCTGGCTTTTCGTCCACCAATCGCTGATTTTGTTTAGACTTACCTGGCTCCTGGCGAGTTCGCATAGATATTGAATCTACCCCACCAGCAATCGCAACTTGAGTTTGTCCGGTCGCTATTTGATTAGCTGCAATCGCGATGGACTGCAATCCTGATGAACAAAATCGATTGATCGAAACGCCCGCCGTAGTAACGGGTAACTTAGACAAAACTACTGCAAGTCTTGCCAAGTTTCCATCTTGCTCACCAGCATGACTAGCGGCACCAACTACGACGTCTTCTACCTCATCAGCCGCAACTTCTGTGTTTCGGTCCAACAATGAATCTATACAATGAGCCAGCATATCGTCTGACCGTGTCATATTGAAGCTGCCACGAAAGGCCTTCGCAAGACCGGTTCGTACACTATCTACAATCACTACATCTCCCATCACTTATGTCCTCTAAGTTAATTTTCCAGAACCGAAGACACAGATAACATCATCACGAATAGATCCTCGTCACTATGCTTCGCCATCATTATTTTGGTTACTGTCTATTCCCCAAACACCAAGATCTTACCTACTAAATCTGCTAGGTGCCACCGTGTAATTAAGCTGTTAATGTATAGACCGTAACCAAATAGGCCATCCTGAAGGAGGATATATGAGCCAATTTCATGAATTGAACATGAAATCTATAACCGGAGAAAACATTCAATTCTCCGCTTATAAAGGGCAATTTTGTTTAATTGTTAACGTTGCCAGCGCATGAGGATTAACACCACAGTACGCCGGGTTGCGTACACTAAACCAAGAAACAGAAGATTTAACAGTTTTAGGTTTTCCCTGTAATCAATTTGGAGCTCAGGAACCAGGGTCGGATGAAGAAATTCTCGATTTTGTAACAACAAAATACGATATCGACTTCCCTATGTTTTCAAAAATCGAAGTGAACGGGATCAATACTTGCGAGCTTTATAAAATTCTCAAAAGCGAACAACAAGCCGAGGACGGCAGCGAAGATTTACCATGGAATTTCACCAAGTTCCTTGTGGGTAAAAATGGCTCTGTAATAAAACGCTTCAACCCTCAAACTACTCCCGAAGAA
This sequence comes from uncultured Pseudomonadales bacterium, assembly GCA_964647295.1. Taxonomy (GTDB): domain Bacteria; phylum Pseudomonadota; class Gammaproteobacteria; order Pseudomonadales; family Azotimanducaceae; genus UBA4421. The sequence goes on along the minus strand of CAZYHH010000118.1, from coordinate 7,033 downwards.
ATTAAAGAAGAACTTCGCTCTTTGATGTCAGAGTAAATACATGGCCAATCAACTCGGCTTATCGCTGATTTGGTTGGCCCTTTTAGCGACAGAACGATAGCGGTGCAAGTACTAGGTCAGCCTCAATGAAAATGAAAATACTACTAGCAGGTCTTTGTTTTGGAGAAGGTCCTCGGTGGCGCGAAAACACACTCTGGCTTTCAGACATGCATGACCAAAAAGTAATCAAAGTCACGCCTGAAGGTAACTCACAGACGGTGGTTGAACTCAAAGATGATCAACCATCAGGGTTGGGTTGGCTTCCTGATGGCAGACTATTGATCGTGTCGATGAGCCAGCGCCGACTCTTGAGCTGGGATGGCAGTGAGATCTCGGACTATGCGGATTTAAGCGAACTGGCAAGCTGGCATTGCAATGACATGGTCGTGGATTTAATCGGCAATGCATACGTCGGTAACTTCGGCTTCGATCTACATAATGGTAAGAGTCCCAAGAGTGCTGAAATCGTCCGAGTCGATCCGAATGGTCATTGCAGCATAGTCGCCAAAGACGTTTTCTTTCCTAATGGGATCGTCATAACCCCGGACAACAAGACTTTAATTGTCGCAGAAACATTTGGCAGATGCCTAAGCGCCTTTGACATTGATCAAAACGGGGATTTAGGCAGTAAACAAACCTGGGCGAAACTTCCTGAAGGGGCTGTACCTGACGGTATATGTCTAGACAAAGCGGGCGGCGTCTGGAGCGCTTCTCCCACGACAAACGAGTGCATTCGCCAAATAAAAGGTGGCGAAGTGACTCACCGAATCAAAACTGAGCGGGGATCGTTCGCCTGCATGATTGGTGATCGAAAACTCTACGTACTCACCTCTTCCTCTTCTGTACCATCAGAGTGTCTTCAAAATAAGGATGCCCGCGTTGAGGTTTATGATGCGCCCTTCGATAGAGCCGGACTACCATAACCATAATCTCGTCAACCAATAGAGCAGTAAACTAATGACTAAGATATTCGAAAATTACGAATCTCCCTGGATGAACGATGAACTCGGTATCCTTCGAGACGCTGCAAAACGTTTTTTTGATAAAGAATTTGTTCCCAACAAAGACCGGTGGATAGAACAAGGGAAAGTCGACCGCGAAGCCTGGAATAAGGCCGGAGAAGCCGGTTTGTTGTGCGCCGAAATACCTACCCAATATGGTGGCGGGGGCGGTGATTATCGCCACGAGACCATCGTAACCGAAGAACAGCTGGGAGCCGGGATAAGTGGATTCGGGAATCAAGTACACTCACAAATCGTCGCCCCCTATCTTCTGCATTACGGTAACGAAGATCAAAAACAAACCTGGCTACCGAAAATGGCAAGCGGAGAGATGGTCGGAGCGATCGCTATGACTGAGCCCAATACCGGCTCGGACTTACAGAATGTCAAAACCACCGCGATCAGGAATGGCGACTCATACATTATCAATGGAGCAAAAACTTATATCACAAATGGAATCCACGCAGATTTAGTAGTCGTCGTCGCAAAAACTGATCCCAATCTAGGAGCTAAAGGTATCAGTCTCATTATGGTCGAAGCCAATGCCAAAGGTTTTAAGAAAGGACGCAACTTAAAAAAACTGGGCCTTAATTCCGGCGATACGGCTGAACTATTCTTCGATGACTGCCTAGTCCCAACAGACAATCTACTTGGACCAGAAGAAGGCAAAGGTTTTATTCAATTGATGCAGCAACTTCCTCAGGAGCGACTAAGTCTCGCTCAGGGAGCCGTGGTAGAAACTGAAAGAGCCATAGCGCTTACTTTGGATTTTGTGTCACAACGAAAAGCCTTTGGTCAGCGGATCCTCGATTTTCAGAACACGAAGTTCAAGCTTGCCGAATGCAAAACAGAAGCACTTATTGGTAGAACATTTGTTGACCAATGTCTGATCAAACATCTTGATGGGAATCTGGATAGCTCGACAGCCTCAATGGCAAAATATTGGTGTACCGACAAACAAAATCAGATTATCGACACCTGTCTTCAAATGCACGGTGGAGCCGGATTTATGGACGAATACGAAATCTCGCGCATGTACCGAGATGCGAGAGTGCAAACTATTTACGGTGGTACCAATGAAATCATGAAAGAACTCATTGGTCGAACACTGGGCTAATGGTTGACTTAACATGATCCAATTAAGGAGTAAATGATGACCAGATCACATCACCTGAATGCGCTGCTGCTAAACATCTCTAGTCTAGTTCTACTGTTTGGATTTGCTGGAAATATGCAGGCAAGCTGGACACTTCAACCCTCATCTTCACACATCCACTTCCTATCCATTAAGGCCACTCATATTGGTGAGGTACACTCCTTCACCAAATTCAAGGGAAGCGTACTAGATAACGGCCTAGCAACGATCCAAATCGACCTATCTAGCGTCGATACTTTAATCCCTATTAGAAATGAAAGGATGCGTAATCTCCTATTTGTGATCGATGAACATCCCACAGCGACCATTAACACTAAAATCTCCATCGCCCAGTTCAAAGATATGGCGATAGGTAGCCAGGTAGGCACTCAAATCGAAGCCAACCTCGAATTCAAAGATACCAATAACCAGGTGATAGCCGACATAATCGTCTCAAGACAAAGTGAATCCACCTTTACAATCCAATCCAGATCCCCGTTACTCTTATCAGCAACCGATCTCGGAGTAGTAGAGAGTATCGAAAAACTGAGAGAAATTGCCGGATTAACAAATATCAGCTTCGCCATTCCAACTTCATTTCGTCTGACGTTTAAGAAAAGCTAAAACCGGTACTCGATCCTCACCCTAACCGTACGCGGATTAGCCGGGTGAAAGTGAACATCTTCAACAGGACTGGATTCCAACTCCAGTCTTGAGTTGTACCAATACGCGATGTCATAATCGTCCGCATCAAAAATATTGAAAAAATCTAACCCCAAAGCCCAATTCTCAAACTCATATCCAATAGCGGTATTGACCAATGTGGTACTCGGGTAACTGATACTGTCGTCCTCTATCAAAGCTGCATCCCCAAAGTGCCTTACACGCGCACTCCAGTTCCAGCCCAATGCAGACGCTCGTGTAATTCCCGCACTAAACACACGACCATGCGCATTTGGAATATGGGCATTGGCCTTCTCGACACCAACAAAATTACTGTCCACCAGCGAACCCGTCACATCCAATACCCAGCTCTCACCAAACTCCCAAAAAAAGGCCATCTCCAGTCCTGTACGCTCAGAAGCGTCACTGGCTTCCGTCGACCCAGAATCTCCAACAAATAACAATTCAGAGTCTGATTCCAGCCAAAAATAGGCTAAATTGATCAACAGATTCGAACCTCGCTCAACTCGCCAACCAATTTCTGCTCCTTGTTGACCGACAAAAACATCAATGGGTTGGACCGGCTCCTTGCTAACAGGATCTAACGAAATCGTCGCACCTCTGACATCATTTGAGTGAAACCCTTTGCCCCAATTCAAATACAACTCACTAGAATTGGTCAACTCGTAGGCTAAGCCTAAACTGGGCAAAAATTTTTCATCCGATCCCTTACCACTATTTTCAGAAGTATCCGAAAGCACTTTATAAGCATAATGATCACCTCTAAGCCCAGCTAACCCGCGCCATTTTTCAGCCAAAGTAACTTCAACTTCGGCAAAAACACCAACGCTTAACCAATCAACTTCATCTTGGCGAACCAATTTTTTTCGTGCTCTGTTTTGCACAGAGTAAAGAGACACATCTCCTATCTGATCCTGCCTGAGATCCATTCCTATCCGAATTTCCACTAGATCCGTTAGTTCTTTTTGATATTCGAAAAACCCACCATAGATCCACCTGCGATCAACTTGTTCGTGAGCATCTCCATTAACGGGATCCTCTAAAAAGTAAGTGAAATTCCCAAATAGATTCAATTTGTATTGACTGGCATAAAATCCCACATCGAGCTCATCGTTTTTAGCTCTCAAAATAAGACTAGTGCGAGAAGAGTCCCCTCCAAGCGAAGGATCTAAATAATCAAACCTTCCAATAGCACCGCGGATAACCTCACGTTTTGGAATTTGATCTGTCGCTTTCCATTGATTGTCGTAAACAGTTAATGCGCCCTTAACCTGAACATCCCGAAAATAGCCCACATACTGAGCCACGAAATTCGTTTTTTTTTATATCCGCAGGAAGCGTCCAGGGGCCATCATTCCTCATAACCTCCAGAGCAGACAACACGTGACCATTTTTTGTGTCAAATGAGCCTGCGCCCAGTGCTCTAAGATAACTATCATTTCCAGTCTCCAATTTGATAAAGGGCGAATCCACTCGATCATACAAGTCAAAAGAGGTTGTACCCGCAGTCGAAAAATCACCACGATCGGCATGATAAGGACCCTTCGCAAAGCGAACAGTACTGATAATTTCAGGAATGATGAAATTGAGATCCAGATATCCTTGGCCATGGGCGTGAGCCCGCATATTTACGGGCATGCCCAAAAAGTAAGCAGAAAAATCTGTCCCATGATCAAGATTCATGCCACGCAAGAAATACTGGTTAGCCTTCCCCTCACCTGAATGCTGCGTCGCAACCATGCCAGGCACCACCTCAACAAATTCTCCGACTCGTTCAATCGGCCTCGTCGAAAAATCCGAGTAACCAACCAAACCTTGAGAGGCACTAAAACTCACACCCTTTTGGGCGAGCGAGCGACCATACACCACTATTTCTTCAATCACTTCTTCGCCTTCGTGCTCATGTAGAGATTGAGCTAACACTCTAGAAGCGCAGAGGCTAACGAACAGCAATGACAAAGAGAAATACAACCTTTTTTGGTAGCGCAAGAGCAACTAAGTCCACCTCTTTCTAACAGCTATCACTTTATCTCTGTAGTATGACATATCTTTAAATCAGCGACTAAAACCGGAGCACCAAGCTATCTCTGAGAACAGCTCGATGAAACAATACTGGCAGTTTTACTGGCCTCTCGCGCTAACCGGAATGGGGTTAGTACTATCGGTACAATTTCAAAACGCTATACTGGCGAGATACCCGGAAGCGGTCAAAGAACTGGCAATTCTAGCCATCGCATATGGTATCTACGGTTTTTTTAACGCCAGCCTCGGATTCGTAGCACAACTAACCAACGTATATGCGAGGAGTGATGAAGCCACACGTAGAGTCCACCTTTTTGTAGTATACGCGAGCATAATCATCTCCTTGCCACTATGCGTGATCTCAATAACGCCTATTGGTAAATCACTTATTTCTCAGGCATTTCAAATTGAAACCGAGTTCGTTCAACAAGTCCGAGATTACCTCATTCTTTTATGTCCTCTGGTTCTGTTAAACGCTCAGAGACATTTCTATACGGGACTGCTAGTACAAGCCAAATTGACGGGGTGGATCACTCTTCTAAACTTTATCTACTTATCAATCGTGATCCTTGCCTTGATTATTGGTTTCCTGAAAGGTCTCAAGCCCAATCATGTAATCGTCGGTTCAGAGCTGATCGGCGTGTCAGTTTTAATCTGCGGTCTGCTAGTTACGAAATACCGGCACTACCTACTTCCAGAAATCAAAGAACACAATAAAGTAACCTATAAAGAGCTAACTCATTTTTTTTTACCAGTTTCGACCACCGGAATAATGTTCGCGCTAAGCAGGCCCGTCTTATACGCGTTCGTATCGCGAACTCAAGATGCTATTTTAACCATCGCTGCTTTGAGGATCGCTTTCGATTTCACGATGTTATTTCAGCAGGCGGCTAATCAATTCAGACATTTCTTTATCACCTTTGGAGAAACAGAACTCAACCAAAAAATCCAGTTCATGCAAATAGTCGCACTGTTAATTACCTTAGTGATGTTGTTGTTTGTTCTAACACCTATTTCAGATTATGTCTGGGGCGATCTCATGTCACTTAACCCTGATTTAAGGAAACTATCTGCTGAGGTCGTAATAATCATGTGCCTTATGCCAGCCTTGATTGTTTTTCGAAACTATTTTCACAGCCGATTGATGACCAAAAGAAAAACAAATGGTATGGCTATCGGCTCGATACTACGGGTGGTCGGCATCTATCTTGGCGCATTCTTCTTGTTTGAAACCGAGAATCTTAATCACATCACAGCAACTTTCACACTGCTCTTGGGGTTTTTGATTGAAGCCATCATCGCTAAGCATGCATTCAACGAATCATCAAAATTGTCCCAAACCAACTAGCACGTTTTAAGAGCCTCTAAGTGATTCGTCGCCTTTAATCTCGCCCACTAATCGAAGCTATCAAGCTATAATAAGCAAGCTAAAGTATTAGGAAACATAGAAGTAATGCAGGGTCCGACATCACATACTTATTTTTCACAACGATTACGACTTCACTATGTAGACTGGGGGAATCAAGGCGCACCGCCGATGATACTCATCCATGGCGGTAGAGATCACTGCCGAAACTGGGATTGGGTAGCCGAACATTTTCGCGATGACTATCACATTATCGCACCTGACCTCAGGGGACATGGAGACAGTCAGTGGATGATTGGTGGCAGTTATAATCAGATCGATTACGTTTACGATATTGCACAGTTACTCCATCAAAAAGAGATGTCTCCAGTAAGCATCATCGGACACTCGCTCGGTGGTTCAATCTCGCTTCTATACACCGCTCTATATCCTGAAAATGTGGCTAAGTTAATATCCATTGAAGGTATGGGGCCCCCGCCCTCAATGATCGAAGACAAGATAAATCAGCCAATGTCGACAAGATTGGACAATTGGATCAAAGACCTCAGGAAACTATCAGCACGGATAGTAAAGAAATACGACACGCTCGAAGAAGCATTCCAAAGAATGCAGACCGAAAACCCCCACCTTTCCGAAGAACAAGCTCGACATCTCACCATCCACGGTAGTACTCAAAACGAAGACGGCACCTTTAGCTGGAAATTTGACAACTACGTACGAGCCTTCCCTCCCACTGGCATCCCCCACGAGGACCAATGGTCCATGTTCAGCCGTATCGCCTGTCCA
>CAZYHH010000117.1:0-9526 GCA_964647295.1 uncultured Pseudomonadales bacterium | reverse complement strand
CGAGCCCCCTTGGAAGATGAAGTCGAGGTCGCCATCGTAGGAGGCGGTTTCAGTGGCCTCCTGGCCGCGGCGCGACTGCGCGAAGCGGGTGTCGAGCGCATCCGAATCATCGAAACCGGGGGCGATTTTGGCGGGACCTGGTATAGGAACAGATACCCAGGAGCCTCATGTGATATCGAATCCTACGTCTACCTACCCTTACTCGAAAAAACAGGTTTCGTACCCAAGCAAAAATATACCAACGCGTCTGAAACGTTACATTATTGCGATGTAATCGCAAACAAATATAGCTTGCACGATCGAGCCATTCTGCAAACCGAGGTCACCTCTACGGACTGGGACGAAGAGACCAGACGCTGGACAGTATCAACAAACCGCCAAGATAATATCAAGGCTCGATTTGTCGTGCACTCAAACGGTCCCCTAAATCGACCCAAACTACCCGCCATCAAAGGCATCAACGAATTTAAGGGGCATACCTTTCATACCAGCCGCTGGGACTACGATTATACGGGCGGCGACGCTAATGGCGGACTTACTGGCTTGCGCGACAAGCGTGTCGCTGTCATCGGTACTGGTGCAACGGCCGTCCAGTGTGTTCCTCATCTAGGAGAGGCTGCCGAACAACTTTATGTGTTCCAACGAACACCATCGTCAGTTGATGTACGCAACAATCAACCCACAGAGCCAAACTGGATGTCGAGCCAACAGTCGGGCTGGCAGAACGAGCGAAGACGCAACTTCGAATCCTTCATGATTGGAGCTCCCGTCAAAGAGGACCTGGTGGCAGATGGCTGGACCGAGATTTTTAGAACCTTGTTTGGGAGCATCCGTGAAAAAGCCCCTTCAAAATGGCGCATAACCTACTGGGCGCTAACAGGGATAGCCTCTAAAGACCTGTACCATCAGGGTTTAAAGACTTACCTAACTAACAAGGCTACAAACTACATGAATCTAGCCGAGGCGATGGAGCTAGCCGATTATCAAAAAATGGAAAAAGTCCGCGCTAGAGCAGACGCCATAGTCGAAGATAAAGAAACCGCAGAAGCCTTGAAACCCTACTACCGACAATTTTGTAAGCGTCCGTGTTTCCACGATGAATACCTGCCTACCTTTAATCTCCCCAACGTGACTCTAGTCCACACCGACGGAAAAGGTCTCGATCAAATCTCAGAAGAAGGGATCGTATTTGATGGTCAAGAATACAAGGTCGACTGCATTATTTTCGCAACCGGTTTTGAGGTCGGGACTGACTATTCACGACGAGCCGGCTACCAGATAAACGGAATTGACGGCCGATCGATATCAGAAAAATGGTCAGACGGCTTGTCTACCTTTCACGGTATGCACGTAAACGGATTTCCAAATGCGTTCTTTTTCGGTCCCGCTCAATCGGGGTTCACCGCGACCTATACCTATTCGCTTGACGAGCAGAGCGTGCATCTTGCTCATATTTTAGGCGAAATCCGAAAACAGGAAGCGACTCGAATAGAGGCATCAAAAGCAGCCGAACGCGAATGGGTGCAAACTATTATCGAAAAGGCACGGCTGACCGCAGATTTCCAAGAAAAATGCACACCCGGCTACTACAACAACGAAGGCCAGACAAACACCAAGCCCCAAAATAATATGTATGGCGGAGGACCTATCGAATTTTTCTCGCTTATGGAGAAATGGCGGGCAAAAGGAAACCTACCAGGATTAGACTTGAGTTAATGATTGTCAGACTGTCTCAACGCTGTTAGGCCGATAGACAGTCTCGACTTATTCGCACAAATTCACTTTTCGCCAGGTTTTACCTTCATCCCCCTGGGAGGATAAAAAGCTGGCCGCTTAGTCGTGAGCTCCACCCAATCCTTTATATGGGGCCAAGGAGAAAAATCAAATTTTATAGCACGTCCGTACTGTCCGATAACAGACGCCATCATTATATCCGCAACCGTAAACCGTCCTCGTTCTTCCCCGATCAAATAGTCTCTTCCATCAAGTTCAGCGTCCAGCGCCTTCAGCAACGGTTGTAGGTTTTCTTCATATTTCACTCTTCCTTCTTCACCTCCCTGTCCAAATACAATAGGCAAAAAGTTGGGTTCGAAATTAGAGATTGAAGACAGGCCATACATATTTATTCTCGCCCTCTCGGCAGCATTCTCTGCGCTCATCGGCCCACCGAGGCAATCGGCAATGTATTGGCATATCGCCTGACTCTCATACAACACGACCGACCCATGCTTCATTACCGGTATCAATCGATAAGGATTTAACGCAAGAAATTCGGCCGAGTCCCGAACTTCGTTGTAGCCTGTGACCGGACCGCCGGTGTCTATTTCAATAAAATCCTCATTAATGGCCATGCCATATTCTCTCAAAAGCCAGTAGGGCCGGCTGGCTCGACTGGCCTGATGACCATAGATAGTGATCTTGTCTTCGCTCATAATTTTTCCTCATATTTTTGCTAAATATCTAAACCAGACTACCGCCGGATAGAGATCCTAATCAAAGGGTAGTCGTTCTAGATTTTAGGTGGTAATCGCTCTCTTGCGTGGCCTTCTATTACCTTCGAGTGACCTACCCTCCGATAAAGACTCGTCCGACGCAAAACTCCGACCCTTCTCGCTCTGCCGAGAGTTTTGTTTTTTTGCCGACGTCGACTCCGAATGATTTCTACCTACCGTCGTCTTACCCGCTGCCCCACCGGACCAGTTTTTCTTGGTATCAGTCCTCCCGGCTTTAGACCGGCTGGCTTTTGCTCTCACCCGTTTACTATCTGATCTTTCCTCTGAGACATTTTTTGCTCCTTTAGAACGAGCGTTCCGCCTTTGAGACCGCCTAGAATTTCCCTCTTTTGGTTTTTTCGTTTTTCGAGATTCATCAAACAATAAATCTCCATCGGCTTTATCAAGTTGAAGCTCGGTGACCGCTATCTCTTTAAGAATCAGCCGCTCTATCGTCTTCACTTTAGACCTCTCCGTCTCGTCTATGAGCGACCAAGCAACTCCCTCAGCACCCGCGCGCCCGGTTCGACCGATCCGGTGCACGTAACTTTCTGGATCTTGCGGTAACTCCAAATTAATCACATGTGATACATCTTGTATGTCGAGGCCCCGAGCAGCGATATCGGTGGCGACCAAGACCCAGGCTCTACCTTTCTTAAAATTAAGAATGGCTCGCTGTCGCGCCGCCTGGCTTTTGTTACCGTGAATTACCTCCACCACAAAACCAGATTTATTTAACAACCCTGTTATACGATTTGCGCCATGCTTAGTGCGGGTAAAAACAATTGCACGCCGTAAACTTTTCCTACGCAGCAACTGCAGGAGGGCCCTCGGCTTTTCTCCTTTATTCACCTTATAAATATGTTGCTCAGTCTTCGCGATCGAAATTTTCTTGGGTACCACGTTGATTTTTACCGGATCTCTGAGCGTTTCCTGAGCAAATCTAGATATTTCCTTGGGCATCGTCGCAGAAAAGAGCATCGTTTGGCGTGTCTCTGGCATCTTTGACAAAATCCGCCGAACATCAGGAATAAAGCCCATATCGAGCAGACGGTCGCACTCATCGAGCACCAGGAAATTTGTTTTGTTAAGCTCAACGTGGCCCTGATTCATTAAATCCAACAAGCGACCCGGTGCCGCGATCAGCACATCGACACCCGAATATAGTTTCTTAACCTGCGTGCTTTGACCGATACCACCAATCACACAAGCCGAGTAAAGGTTCGTCTTCGCCGAAAATTTTTCGAGCTCGGCGTGTATCTGCAGCGCCAATTCTCTGGTTGGGGCAAGAATTAGTGATCGTGGCGCTTTGGGTTCTGCTCTGCCTTTCTTGATCTCCTGGATATTCTGTAAAAGCGGCAACCCAAACGCTGCGGTCTTACCGGTACCAGTTTGCGCAAGCCCCAGGACATCTTTCCCCTTCAGGACTATCGGGATCGATTGCACTTGAATCGGCGTGGGTTGATCAAACCCTAATTTAGTTATGGTATCGCAGAAATTGTTGTGCAATCCAAGCGCGGCGAACGATTCACTGGACATATCTTTCCTATTGAACATTATGAGCTGGGGCTCAGCAGACCTTCACATTAACAAATTAGCGCCACAAAATATTTTTTAGTAGGAAAACGTAACAGGGCTCTATTAGGTGGCGCACAGTGGTCCTCAGCAAGAAGGAAGTCAAGACAAATAGGCATTTTTTCGACTTGAAAAATCCAATGCCTGCGGTCTTTTCTAACTACAGCTAGTCGACGGATGTTAGTATTTGAGTTTTGGTGTATTTCAAACATGAAAGAAGCTCTCACTGCTTTGACATTTTGCCTGCTTTGCTTGCCCGGCCACGCTCAGCTGTCTGATTACAAAATCACGGTTTTGGCGACAAATATCTCGAATTATGGAGGCTTCGGCGAATGGAGCTTTGGAGCGCTCTATGAGGGAAAAAGAGAATCCATAATGTTTGATACTGGTTTTGATGAAAACACAGTCCTTCACAACGCCAAGCTCCTTGGCAAGGATTTATCCAAAGTCGAAAAAGTTGTGCTTAGTCATTTTCACTCTGACCACACCGGAGGACTGATAAAGCTAAGGCAGACCTTCCAGTCCATAAACACACAAGCATTTTCCCAAGTCTACGTTGCAAAAGGTTTTTTCTCACAAAGATACATGGCGTCCGTTAAACCAATCGAAAACGGGAAAATTGGACCAGGCTCATTCAAGGAGGCCCAAGAGTTCAAATCAGCGGCCGAGAATCTAGGGATACGTTTTACCGTGGTGGAATCTCCCACCCAAATAGCTAAAAACCTCTTTGTGACGGGTCCCGTACCGAGAACACACGAAAAATATAATGGGCCAAAAGGCTTGGTCATTAAATCCTTGGAGCATAGCGCCTGGATACCGGACGTCATCCTAGATGACCAATCAGTAGGAATGATGACCCAAAACGGCTGGGTGATGATGTCTGGCTGCGGTCACTCCGGCATCATGAATACAACCGATGTACTGCAAGGCATCGCGAACAAGCCTATCTATGTGGCGGTAGGAGGATTTCATCTATGGCAAGCCAAGGACTCCGTTGTGGATAAAACTGCTCTGTGGCTTCAGGACAAAGGGATGAAAAAATTTATGGGCGGACACTGTACAGGCATCAGAGCTGCCACCAGGATAGCGGAAATAATCGGCATTGATAGAGACAACCTCTCGCACACCGCGATCGGCAGCGTCCTAACAGAAGATTTAGAGATTATTCGGAGCTCGGTTGAGTAGCAGAATCCATCTGTTTTTAGCCTCATCATCGGTATTAATACGGGGACGCCCGCTGCAAAAAGTCCTCCCACTGTGAGGCCATCGAGTCGGTCCACTCGGGACCCAGATAGTCTTTTGCGCAATCTCGTATCAGCACAAAAAACACCAGAAAAACATCTTCCTCAACCCCATACTCTGCATGGTGAGAGCGCCAGGAAGCCAAACCAGCCTGATCAATCTCGGCGATATCACCATAAATTAATAGGTACTCGAAGGCTGTTTGCAGCATAGAGCCACGAACGCTGTTATCCGTATCCAGAACAAATAATGACTGTAAATCGGGATACCGAGAATACAGTCGCTGATAAATTTCTTCTTGCGGGTCGCCCAACAAAAACGTTAGCTTCTCTAAGGAAGTGATAAGAGCGGAAGGCATAGTTATCTAGCTAAGCCCTTGCAATCAGCGCTTTACAACTATACCGCGGTCCCATTCTCGGCCATCCACTGCATAAAGGGCCCTATTTGCTCGGCCAGCTCACCATCAACAAAGGTAGCACCGTTATCGACATGCACTATCCGCTGCTTGATCTTCCACTCACCCGACTGCCTCTCTAGGGAACTCTCATACCAACCCGAGATAAAGGTATATACCTTCTCCGGTCGGCTCAGCATCCCTACCAAGGTACAACTGTGCTTTGCATTGTCTCCATTGATGTCCACTAGATGATTAGTCTGAACATGGCGTGTACCGGGAAGCAATCGGATATGTGCATGTATAAAGTCCTGCAGCTTCGCACGACCCACGAACTGTATCCGAGCGCCTTCAGTGGCGACTTCAAAAATGCCGTCTTCGGAATAACAGTCAACCCAGCCTTCAGCATCGTAACGATCAGCCGCATGCGCATATCGAGCAAAGACATCTTCAATCGCTAGTCTATCTCCCAAAAAACCATCGTGATCCATTTCAATTCCTCCTTGAATCTCAAGACCTCTTATTCGTCGAATACTTCATCCAAAAACATGATCATCCGATCTAACGCTATTGGCGCATCCGCTTCAAAGCTACTACCAAGGATCACATTTGAGCCTGAATCTAAAAAGGCGTGCGACCTTCCTTCGTATTCCCAATATTGAACCTGGTGCCCAGCCGAAGAGAGTTGTTCCACGTATGCTTTAACTGATTCAGGTGTTACCAGCGAATCCTCGCTTCCTGCGGTCAGTAATTGGGGCGGAAGTTCGCGCGTCGCTGCGTTCGGCACGTTAAACACCGGTGACACGGCCTTATACATTCCTGGATGTTCTTCAACGTCATAGTCTTCACCGAAAACTCCTCTAGGTAACGAACCTGCGACCAACCAAAAAGGGTTAGCCATCCCTTCAAACCCATCCCTGGCAGATTGATAAACATTAAACGCCCCATAACTGAGAATCGCGGCTTGAACATTCAACCCATTTTTTTCGGCGATAGATTCAGGCGTTTCACCCTCGGGCATGTAAGACGGATTGAAGCCGACCGATTCTGCAGAAAAAGCTTTAGCGCTTAGCTGCGTACCGCTATTAACGATCATGGCAGATAAATGAGCGCCTGCACTGTCCCCCGTCACAGCTACCTTGGAGGGGTCGCCTTGATACTGATCGATGTTTTTCTTGACCCATAACACCGCCCCGAAAACGTCCTCAACAATCTGGTTCAGCCCTACAGTATTACCGCTGTCAGACAAAAGCCGATAGTCCACATTACAAATCACATATTCGCTGTTTGTTGCGAGATAGGCAGCGGCCTGGTCCATGATTGACTTGTCGTTGATCAACCAACCGCCGCCATGGAACATCACCAAAACAGGAAGGGCCGCTGATTCCGAATTCGGCACATAGATGTCCATCGCCAAATCAAAACCATCCGGCGAAGCCCACACCACATCAGGATGTAGCCTGTACCTTTCAGGATTATTGTTTTCTACCCTTTCTACTCGCTGTGAACAAGACGGTATAAACCCGACCAAAACAACGAGCGCGAATAGCTTGATCATCTTCAGCATTGGGCACTCTCACAAAGCGACATGGAAGCTCAGTACTCCAAACCTACTCCAAACTTAACACGGCTTCTACAGAGGATGTCATGTAGGCAAACAGCCTCGCTGAATCGAATCTCGATAGTTATCTCATCAAATCAAATTGAGAAGGTGTTCTTAATACCAATTATCACAAACTCAACGGCTAACGCTCCCAACAGCAAACCAAAAATTCTTTGTAACACACCCAACATAGACATAGGCAACAACTTCGCGAGCCTGGCGGACAACCACAAAGAGACCGCGGTTAGCGCGATCACAATGAATATCGGGCTAAAACCGACAAACTGCATCTGAAAATTCAGATCGATTTTTTCCGATAAGAGCATGACGATTGTGATCGCTCCAGGACCGGCGACCAGAGGTATCGCTAGCGGGAAGGTCGCTAACGAGGACAACGCTTCGTCGCTCAGCGCTTTCTCAGCGGTGTCTTGTCGCCTTTCCTGTCGCTTTTCGAAAACCATTTGGTGGGCAATGATAAGAAGAAAAAGGCCACCAATAATGCGAAACGAGTCAATACTAATCCCCATAATATGCAAAATAGACGAGCCAAATATCCAAAACGAAAGCAGAATCAAAAGCGCCGTGATACTGCTTCTCAGCGTTAACTTAATAATGTCACTATTTGAGAGCCCTTGAGTGAAAGACGCAAAAACCGGCAATAAGCCAATCGGATCAACTGCCACAAAAATCAGAACAAAGTTTTCGATAAATAAAGAAAGCATGTCAGTAATTCTACTACTTCTGTGTTTTTCCGATATGCAAATGCTCTTAGAAAACACTATTGTTCAATAAAAAGAGCCTTTACGATCACGCATCGGCAAACGAAAAGTCGCATAGCTCGAAGGATGCTTCAAATAGTTTCCCTCATTGTTCAACAAGATTGAAGGAATGGTAACTATGAAAATTGGAATGATGCTCGGATTTGAAGATTCGATAAAAACCATTACTACAATTGCTCGTGAAGCAGAAAAAGCAGGTATCAACTCACTCTATACTGTCGACGCAGGGAGGAGCGCCACCATCACAGCGGCAGCGGTCATCAATGCGACACAAAGAACTCAGGTAGGCACCTACATTGTCAACGCCTACGCCCGCGAACCTTGGATGACCGGTCTCGAAGCGCGCGACCTTAATGAGATCAGCGATGGTCGTTTTGTTCTGGGAGTTGGCACGGGAAATCTGCACTTTAACGATCTATATATGGGCATCAACTCACTGAAGTCGAAAGACAAGATGCGAGATTTCATACAAATTGTCCGGTCAGTGGTCAGTGGGCGAGCCGCAGAGAGAGTTCGTTATCAAGGCGACGTACACAGCATTCGCTGGCGGGCAACATGGAATCCTAAGACACCTTCCTTACCCGTCTACATGGCGGCATCAGGACCTAACATGGTCCGCCTGGCGGGAGAAGTATCAGATGGTGTAGGGGTGGGTATCATGTCGTCGGTCGATTTCGTACGCGACATCGTAAGACCCAACGCACTGGCAGGCGCTAAAATAGCAGGTCGAGATCCAGAGGCTTTGGTTTTCCCCACCGCTACGATCGTCAGCGTAAACCGAGACGTTGAAGCAGCAAAAGATGCTACTCGCAAGGCAATCTGCAAGCTTTACCATCCGATACCTCATCCCTACTACGATTCCCAATTGCGCCAGCTCGGCTTTACCGAATTCGCGGATCAGGCGACTCTTCTAATGCCCGCAGGCAGGCTAAACGAAGCGATGGCCTTGGTACCAGATACAGTTATCGACCATCTGACTGTTACTGGTAACGTCGAGCAATGTGTCGAGCGGATGAAGGAATACTCTAGAGTGTCAGATGAGTTGATTCTCGCACGAACGGGCCAACAAGGTGATACTATGACAATGAGTGATTACGATGAACTCTTCGAACTGATCAGTTATTTTGCTCCGTAAGCCTGAGTCTTCGGATATTACTATCTGCCAATTTTCGATAATGTGTTCAGAAAGTCAGATTAGTCGGGGCCGCATAATCTTGGTAAGACAGCAACAGCCACTAGGTAAGCAAGATGATGAACACAGTAATAGTTAAATCCTTAATTCTTTTGTTAGCGTATCCTTTTTACGTGAATTCTGAGGCTTTGTCCCAGGATATAGCCCGGTACAAGTCTTTTTTCGACTCCGGTAGTAATTGGGTCTCTGTGCGTTCTGTGATGGAGGACTTGAGTTGGTCTGGCATAAGAGACGAAACACTTTTTGACC
>CAZYHH010000116.1:0-9546 GCA_964647295.1 uncultured Pseudomonadales bacterium | reverse complement strand
CAAGGCGGCGATTGGCGCCGGGAGTTCCGTGGGAGATGATACGGGGTTCTTAGCCGGGTCAGGTTTCGATTTTTTGTTGTTTGATACTCAACATGCTCCCGTAGAGATTAAGCAGCTGAGAGCGCCTATTGCGGGGATGCGTGGTCGAGAAGCTATTCCCATTGTCCGAGTCGGTGAAAACCGGGCGGACCAAATTTGTTACGCGCTGGATCAAGGGGCTAAAGGAATTATTGCGCCGATGGTGAACAATCGAGCAGAAGCCGAAGATATGGTGCGATGGTGCAAATACCCTTTTGATGGCGTGCGCAGTTCTGCTGGTATGAGAGGTGATTGGGGGAAGTTTGATAATTACCGGGAATACATGGATGCGGTCAATGCACAACTGTTGATTATTCCAATGATCGAGACAGTAGAGGCGCTCGACTCCATTGAAGATATTTTGAGTGTGGATGGAATCGACGTTCTCTTGATAGGGCCTTCTGACCTGTCGATAAATTTGGATGTGCCTCTCGACTATAACAATGCAAAATACCAAAAGGCATTGGACCGAATAGCCTCAGCTTCGATTGATGCCGGGGTTGTACCAGGCTTATATTTTGTCCCGCCAGGCTTGGAACCCAAAGAGCTCATCGAAAGGGGGTTTCGTTTCTTTACACTGCCGTGGAGAGGTTGGGCGAGTGAAGGGATCACAAATGGTCTTGACGCATTCAGATAATGCGGTGGGCTAATGGTAAGTTTGTATTTTGCTTTATTTTATTGATTAGTGATTCACCAAACATCCTGGCGCGTTATGTTCTAATGTGATCCACGAGGCTCCGTACTTCTTCTCCCGTAACCAAGGGAGATTGGATCCGATCCAGTCCCGATCGTCTTGGCGTACGAAACAAGCAGTCTCCTAAACCCATGAGCGTTTCAGCGCCTTTGTCTTGGATGATCACGCGTGAGTCAACATTGTTTGCGACTCTGAATGCTAATCTTGCAGGGACGTTTGTTTTGATCAGCCCTTTGATGACATCGGATGTTGGCCTTTGGGTGGCTAATACAAGGTGCATGCCGGCTGCTCTGGCTTTCTGAGATAATCTGCCCACTAAATCTTCGACCTGCTTACCCTGGGTCATCATTAAGTCTGCCAGTTCATCGATGAGTATGACGATGTATGGCATAGACTCCGTATTGCCCATCAAGTCATGATACTCGCCAATATTCCGGACTGCTTTTTGTTCGAGTAAATCGTATCGCTCATCCATTTCTTCACATAACTGTTCGAGTACTTCGACAGCTTCTTCCATTTCTGTGACGACGTCGGTTAATAGGTGGGGAATGTTTTTATAGGGAGAGAACTCAACAGCTTTAGGGTCAATGAGAACCAATCTCAATTCAGAAGGTGGCTTTTTGTATAGTAGTGAAAATATGATTCCGTTTAGCGCTACCGATTTACCTGAGCCCGTCGAGCCAGCGACCATCAAGTGCGGAAATTCTGTTAGGTCTTCACAAACGTTGATGCCATCGATGCCTATTCCTAACGCGATCGGCAAGGTCTGATCGCTGTTGGAGAAGGAATCGTCATTCAGCGCTTCTTTGATTACACATGTCCTTCGTTGCTTATTGGGGATTTCGACCCCTACTGTATTTTTTAATCCAGCGATATTACCAGCTAACCGAATGCAGTCTTCGTCTTGACCCATAGCCCTTTCGATGTCGTTAATGCGACTTTCAATATTTTTGACCCGCTCTCCTATGGATAGTTCTATATGATAGGTCGTTGCCATCGGCCCGACCTTCCAGTCGACGACCTTTGATTTAACGTCAAAGGCTGTGAGCGCTTTTCTTAGATCGTCGGCCGTTTGTTGTAGCTCTTCGTTTGATGGTCCACTATCGACTATGACAGGGTTCAGAATATTCAAGTCCGGGATGTTGTAATCGGTGGGCATAGGCCTTGGCGAAAAGCGGTCGGGTTCTAGGTAACCAGCTTGACTACCTTCCTCTGTTACAGTCTTGTCAGCGCTTTCGAGTGCTGGTATTTCTTTGTTGTCTTGGGTGATTTCGTTTTTCGAACCAGATCCTTCCGGTTTACCGGGTAGCATTGCTTCACCAACTTTAGGTTTATCTGGTTCTTCGCCTTTAACCTGGTCAGTCGGTTCTCGCTTGGTTGTTAATCGGGTAAATACGTTCGTTAATTGTTGATTGGAATATCCTTTTAGTTTAGCAACGGACAGTAGTGCTATCGCAAAAAGAAGTACTTTTGATGCCCAGGTGCCAATAGCACTTTCGAGCAGTAATTCGATGGATTCGCCGATTAGCCCTCCATTGAAAGAACTCCCGAACAAGCCGGCAATTGAAAGTAATAGAATCAAAAACGGTGTTTTTAAAGTGAGTGTTGATGAAGTTGATTTTGTTCGATAGAACGCGAACACAGACAACCAGCCTAGAAGTAACCAAGCTGAGCCGCCTAGAAGATAATTGAACAGATTTCCAATAACTGAGCCAATGCCACCTAGTGTTGGAGAGGTTCCAGATTGGGTTTCAAAAAGTGAGATCGCAAGAAACAATATGATTAATACTAGAGCAATGCTCTGAACCACAGTGTTCTGCAAAAGCGTACCGCCGGTATTTCTACTTTGTTTTGTGCGTTTTGTTCGCCTGGTCTTTTTGGCCACCGTTTATCTAATCCTTACTGATGAGCATAACCTCAACGACACTAGTCTGAATGACCAGTAAATTCGATCGTTGGCGCTTATATCAAAAGACTAGCAAAATATGTCTAAGTTGACATTAGCGGGTGGGATAAATATCCAGACCGTTGGAATATTCCGATAACCATACCTCAGGGAGATTCTAGATCTATGCGAAGAGCAATTGGTTATTAGCAAGTAGCAGTTTATCTGCAGTATGATGGATTTATGAGAACATGTACGTGGGCGCCCACCACTTTTCAGGGAACTCAGGTGGTTTCTCGGGATGCCAAGCCTATAGTGATTCCGAGAGGCAAAGAACTTGTTAATTATACGTCTAGTATCGTTCGGGGATATGAAAATCTAGGTCTCACGGATTTGTTGATTGCACAACGCTGGTGGGGGACTGGTCAAGAGATCGAAGGTTCGTCTCTTGATTGTCTCGCGATGACTGCACTCTTTGCAGCGCACACGGAAAAACTCAAATTGATTACAGCAATTCACCCTGGTTTTTTCAGTCCGACGACTATCGCGAAATGGGCTGCGACTATCGATAACCTTACGCAGGGTAGGTGGGCGATTAATGTGACCAGCGGCTGGAATATGGATGAATTTGACATGTACGGAGTCGATAAACTGGATCATGATGCTCGTTATCAGCGATCGGCAGAATTTGTTGAGGTGCTTAGGGGCGCTTGGGACAATAATGTTTTTGATTACCATGGCCAGTACTTTCAGGCTAGCGAACTACAATTAGAGCCTCGGCCTACAGCAACGCTGGAGGTTTTCCAGGGTGGCCAAAGTGATGCTGCGATTAAGTTAGGTGCACAACATTCGGATTGGATGTTTCTTAATGGTGGATCCTTGGAGCGGATAGGGGGTGTAGTAGAAAAGGTGAAAAAAGCGGCCAAACCAAATGGGAGAAAGGTACGTTTTGCGATGTATGCTGCGCCCTTATGCCGCCCAACGGATGAAGAGGCCTGGGAGGCGATCGACGGTATGCTCGGTCGGGTTGATCAGTCCTTGGTCGATAAACGAAAACAACGAACGTCTGGCGCTCAAGGAATGTGGGGTGATGAGACTGACCCGTTAAGCGTGTTGGATACTAACGAAGGTTACGCTAGCCGACTGATCGGGTCTCCTGAAACCATTCTAAAAAGAATTACTGAATATCGACAACTGGGAGTTGAAATGCTGCACATGAGTTTGCAGGATGAACTTTTCAATACCTCGGTTTTGCCCCAGCTGATTGATCTCTAGGTTAATTATTAGGACTGGTTAGAGAGGATTGGTTGCCTTTATGGTTTTAACGACATCGAGAAATAAGTGATTCACCTCGTTAATTTCGAAACCAGCCCGCTTAACATTGTCTAACGTGTTTCGGTTCATGTCTGGGCCCATTTTACGGCTGATTTGGGTCATTAGGTCCATCATGAGTTTGAAGGGGTAATATTTTGATCCCGTATGCTCGAACATGAAGAGTTGACCACCCGGTTTTAAGACGCGACTTAGAGATCGAAGACCATCTACCGGGTTAGGGACCGAGCAAAAAGTACACGAGGTAAATACTTGATCAAAAGAATTGTCCTCATAGGTGAGCTCGTGTACATCCATAACTTCGGCGTTGATGGATCCCGAGTATTCGTCGATCCGGGATTGAGCGACTTCTAACATTTTAGGGCTGATATCGATTGCGGAGATTTGTTTATGTTTTGGAAAAGTTGGAATATCAAGCCCGGTACCCAATGCTAGAAATAGGATCCGTCCACTCATATGAGAAAATAAATCCTCTTTAAATGGTTTCCAGCGTTTTTCCGCTCCTCCGCCGGCCATAAGGTCAAAAGTGGGCGCGGCTTTGTCCCATTTGGCCTTGGTCAGATTATCCATTCTTCTGTACGCCCCTGATTTGGTTATTTGTCACCCAAATAATAATCAGGCAGGCTAGTCCGCAAACGGCTCCGTAACTGAGCCCTGATAATTGGTTAATCGATTCCATTGTTGACCACATTCCCACGACCATACCGCTGATCATGCCGGTCAGCATGGCGGGCAACATGACTTCCATCGCGCCAAACAGCATGCCGAGCGGAAAGAAAAGAAGGCCGCCGATTAGCATGCCCAAAGCCATAGCCAGGATCATAGCGACTAGCATATTCCAACCAACACCGATGACGAGGCTGCTGAGCCAGCCCGCGATGGAGCCCACAATCAAACAAACCAAAATGTCACCAATCACAAAAAAAATTCTATTGTCCATGAATGTAACTGACGTTTGGTTAGTTTATGACATCGATAGAGGAAGGGACCTCTGGCGTTTCCCGGTGGCCGCAAAGAGAGCGTTACCTAAGGCCGGCGCGATAGGTGGGGTTCCAGGCTCACCAACCCCGGTCGGTGGTAAGTCGCTCTCAACGATATGAACGTCAATCGGCGGTGTCTCGTTCATTCTGACCATCTGGTAATCATGGAAGTTCGATTGTTTTACCGCGCCATCTTCAATGGTGATCGCCCCCTTGATAGCGGCAGTCAAACCAAATACGACTGCGCTTTCGACTTGGGCTTTCACCTGGTCTGGGTTGACCGCTATTCCGCAGTCGATTACACAAGTAATTTTTTTTAGTTTTGCCTGTCCGTCTAAGTTCTCAAGATCTACAACTTCGCCTACAATGGTTCCGAAGGACTTATGGATTGCGATGCCTTGATAGACGCCTTGTTCTGTTTTGCCCCATTCAGATTTTTCGGCAACCAGGTCTAGCACTCTTAAGAAGTCGGCATGATCTTTCAATAAATCCCTTCGAAATTGGTACGAATCTTGATTAGCAAGATCAGCCATTTCATCAATGAAGCTCTCTGTGATAAACGCGTTTTGCGAGTGTCCGACACTCCTCCAAAATCCAATCGGTATGCCTGGGTCATGATATACGTGCCGAACGTCAATATTTTCGATGTTGTATGGTATCTCTACAGAGCCTTCGCTGGTAGTCGGGTCTCGGGATTCAACGAGTAAACCTGCTCCTTTGATCAGTGCGCTGACTAGCCATTCCGGCACCCACTGTGGTGCCATACTGGACATGCTGGGGAGCAGACTCTTGGCGATGCTTGGCGCAACGAGTTTATGTTCCCAGGCTTTTAAAGTGCCGTTAGCGTCTACTCCCCCTTGCAGTACATTGTAAGTGGAGGGTCGGTAGTAATCGTGTCGTGTATCGTCTTCTCTTGACCAAATCACTTTGACCGGTTTGCCGATCTCCCTAGATACTTCTGCGGCCTCGACAGCAAAGTCAGGTATAGCGCGCCGTCCGAACCCGCCGCCCATCATCGTGCCATATACTTTAACTTGTTCTTTAGGTATGTCTAATGCCTCTGCGACGTAGGCCTGAGTGCCGTCAGTAAACTGAGTCGGAGACCAAACTCGAACTTCTTCTTCATTGTAGTCGACGGTTGTGTTCTGTGGCTCCATGGTCGCGTGCGCTAGATAAGGTACCTCATAAGTTGCCTTGATGGTCTTGTCCAGATTTTTTAGTAACGAACCGCTATCTCCCTCTTTTTGGACCTCCTCTCCGATTTCGTTTTGCGCCAATTGACGACGCGCTTCGCGTATAGACTCTGAGCTGACCCCTTTGAGATACGTGTTGGGCCAATCAATCTCTATCTCGGAGGATGCTTTTCTCGCATGCCAATAGGTGTCTGCCACGACAGCAAGCCCTGAGCTGATTTTAAAAATCTTGATGACGCCGGGTGCGTTTTCGGCATTTTTTGTATCGTAAGTGTAATCTTCTTTGTAAAAGTGCGGATCTCTCAGGACAACGGCGTTGACCAAGCCGTCTAAGGAGACATCGATTCCAAATACTGTCTTTCCCGTGCTCTTGTCAAGCCCATCTAAGCGTCTGAGTGATTTGCCAACATACTCGAAATCTTTTGAGTTTTTCAATGTGACCGTTTCTGGGATAGGCTGCTGTGACGCTGAGTTGGCAATCTCACCAAATGTTAATGAATTGTCTTTATGGCGAATGATTCCATTTTCAGTCTGGCAAGTTGAAGGGTCGACCTGCCAATGTTCGGCTGCGGCTGAAACTAGCATAGATCGAGCTTTAGCTCCTGCTTCTCTGAGTACCTTCCATTTGGTGGTTACCGAGGTGGATCCACCGGTCATTTGCATACCGCTATCAAACTCTTCGCTAACCTGAGAAAGCCTCACTTGGATGTTCCGAGGATCTATTCCTAGCTCTTCACAAATAATGGTGGGTAGCGCTGTGTGTATTCCTTGTCCCATTTCGTGTTTATCGAGTTGAAAAATCACCTCGTTATTTGGCGTGATTTGCAAAAAGGCCTCTGGCTTGAAACTAACCTGTCCCGCGGAGTCAATCGCCTCCACGCTTTTGCTGACAAAGCTTAGACCTAAGACAAGGCCTCCCGACGCTGTGGCTGAGGTAATGAGAAATTTTCTTCTAGAGAGGTTTGTAAGGCTCATGAAAACCTCCTGACTTCGATATCGTTGGGGTCAAAGCTTTGCACGATCGCAGAGTTGGTCTCGCTGCTTAATTCTGCAGCTCGATGCACGGCTGTTTTGATTCGGTTATACATGCCGCATCGGCAGATATTGCCGCTCATCGCGGCATCGATCTCTTCATCGCTGGGCTGACTATTTACCGATAGCAGCGCCGCGGCCGACATGATTTGACCAGATTGACAATAACCGCATTGCGGCACATTTGTCTCTACCCAGGCTTTTTGTACGGCGTGCAGTTCGTCGCTTTCTGAATCTGGGCTCAAGCCTTCGATGGTAGTAATTTTTTTCCCTTCGACCGAGCCAATGGTGGTGGTGCAAGAGCGAACGGCTTTACCATTCACGTGAACTGTACAGGCGCCACACATGGAGATGCCGCAACCAAATTTGGTTCCATTTAAGTTTAGGTTTTCCCGAATCACCCACAAAAGAGGGGTATCCTCTTCTACGTCGAGGCTTGTCTGGACTCCATTGATATCAATGTTGATCATATGCGTTTCTCAGCTCCTTTTGTCTTCACACCTGAACGTCTTGGACTGACCTTTAGGTCCTTCTGGAGTGAATCTTAGCAAATGCCTAGGGTTTGGCTAGGTAATTCATTGAGTAATGATCGAGGTGAGTTTTGAGATTCGATCTTTAACTCTGTGGGGGTTTTAATGTCCGTTTCAATGCGAAAAATTGGGTTACAACCAGTTAAAGTAAGACTGATATTTCAATCTTTTTGTTCTGGTTCAAGTAGCCAGCTGACGGCGCTCGCAATTAACTCGTAGATAAACAGTTGGCTAGACTTGATCCAACTGATATGGTCTTCCCGTTGTTCCCATAAATCGTTTGAGCGTTCGATTAAGTAATTGTGGATGTCTTGGCTGTCATTTTGATCGAGCACGTCGCTAAATGAGATCATACCGATACTTCTAAATATTCCATCCAACACGATTTCATCAAATAAAGTGTGGGTTGCTTCGTTCATATAGCGCAAATCCTTTACGATGTTTTGAGGTCCCAACCCAATGCCATGGCATCGTTGGCAATGGGTTTCGTAAAGTGCCGCTCCACGATCAATGGAATCGCTATCAACGATTCGCATGGGCGGTTCTGGTAGGTGATAGGTTGGTGATGAACTCGGTAGTTCCTCGCTCGCACCTAACTTGTAAACCAGGAGTCTTCCGGTTCCGATCGATTCCTCATTATCTGAGATCATCAGTCCGATCGCACCGCCCCAGCCGGCCATTACTGCCACGTATTGCTCACCGTCAATTTGGTAGGTGATCGGGGGGGCGATAATGCCGGTATCCGTTTTTGTTTCCCATAATTTTTGTCCGGTATCCGATCGATAGGCGACTAGCCTTGCATCTCCAGTGCCCTGAAAAATGAGCCCCCCCTGGGTCGAGAGCACCCCGCCATTCCACATGGTTTTGTGCGGTACTCGCCACTTTTCCTCTTCCAATACTGGGTCCCATGCGATTAGCTGTCCTCTCATAAGTTTTCGATAGACTGCCCCAAACAACTCGCTAGGCAAGGAGCCAAGAGAAAATGGATTGTTCTCCGAGGAGCCTTGGCCGAGATTCCAGTGGGGACCTTCGACGTGTTGGTAGTTTGTGTCGGTACTATAGTCCGACATGGCTTCTATCGCGGGAATGTAAACGAGTTGTTCGATTGGATTAAACGCCATCGGGTGCCAGTTGTGTCCTCCGAACGCGGCGGGCGCGGTAAGTTGTGAGTCTTCGAAGTGGTCAGCGTTTTCAGTTTCGACGGGCCTCCCATTCTCTAGATCGACTCTGCTCGCCCAGGTGATTGGAACATAGTTCTTTGCCGATAGTAGCTCCCCGGTCATGCGATCGATCACATAAAAGAAACCGTTTTTCGGCGCTTGCATCAGCACCTTTCGGTTTTTGTTTCTGAAGACAATGTCGGCGAGGATCATGTGTTGAGTGGCTGTGTAGTCCCAGGTGTCTCCTGGAGTAGTCTGGTAGTGCCAGACGTAGTTGCCGTTATCTGCGTTGACTGCCACGATCGAGGACAAAAATAAATTATCGCCTCCGCCTGGACTCCTGACATGGCGATTCCAAGGGGAGCCATTGCCTACGCCGAGGTAAAGAAGATTGAGCTCAGGGTCGAAGGCCATGGAATCCCAAACTGTGCCGCCGCCGCCGGTTTTCCAGTAAACGTCCCCTGACCAGGTTTGTGCGGCCATCCGCATCGCCTCGTTCTCGTAAGGTTTTTTTGGATCTCCAGGCACCGTATAAAAACGCCAAGACTGGCTGCCGTCTTCGACGTCGTAAGCCGTCACGTATCCCCGGACCCCATATTCTGCGCCGCCATTCCCAATAACTACCTTTTTATTCAAGATTCTGGGTGCGCCGGTGATCGTGT
>CAZYHH010000115.1:4569-9574 GCA_964647295.1 uncultured Pseudomonadales bacterium | reverse complement strand
GCCTATTGTGCATTCACACGGAACTGGTTTCATCCATTGCGGCAAAAAAAACGACGATTATTAAGACGATGTTTGATGATAAACGAGGTATAAGACATCATAACTTCTAATTGATCACGGTTGATATTTTGAATCATTCAGTCTTAGGACTTGCAGCAATACTACTTTTACCTGTTTCGGGCTGCCAGATAAACCCCTTAAAGAAAGGGCCCATCCCAACCCCAGATATTCCAGAGGAAACTAGGCAAGAGAAGGAAGAAATCAGAACACTACTTGAAGCGGCGGAACTCGCGATCCAAAAAGACCAACTGCTCTATCCCAAAGAAGACAATGCCTATGTCTATTTTTCTTCTATACTCAGCCTTGATACAGGCAATATCGAAGCCAGAAGAGGATTCGAAAAAATCATAGAGCGCTATATCGAACTTTCGATCAAAGCTATTGATCGAAAGCAATTTAATCGAGCACAGTCGATGCTCGATCGCGCCAGGCTGATCGATAACACACATCCATCGATCAATCCGACTCAAAAACAACTAGATTTGGTTTCGTCTAGCACGATCGACATACTCGAGATCGGCAACAAAAAAATTGATCCACTACTAACACAGCAAATAGTCTCATTTAGTCTAAAACAACCCAAAAAGCATTGTCGATTCCTTATCAGCGCAAACAATGATGAACAAGGTAGATTGATCTATCAAAAGCTGAAAGGTGCTCAAAATAACTCTAAACTAATTGCACAAATCGAAATCAAACTGCCCATACAAATTGAAAGGCAATGCTTTGACCGTTAATCCAGGTGTCGCAAAACCGAAGACCAAAACTAGGAATTAAAGAATGTACGGTACCAAACACAAGAGTCAAACCGACAAGGCCTCAAAATCAATTCTTAAGATCAGCGTATTTTCTATGTTGGCCTATGTTCTTCTAGTCGTAATCACAGGATGGTGGTGGGACAAAGAACCCGACATGTTTGATGTACTTGAAAGTGCCTCTATACGGGCGGCTGACTCAAAAACCCAAATGACTACCGGGTTTTTCAGCACATCAACTTTTCTATCTATCGCCAACACGTTAATGGAAAAGAGAGGAGGTTATCTTTCTAACGATATTTCCCCTCCAGGCGTATTGATGGACAACATTCCGGAATGGGAGTTTGGAGCACTAACACTCATTCGAGATACAGCCCGAATTTTCAGAAATGATTTTTCTAGATCTCAAAGCCAATCTGCTGAAAATCCAATTCTAGCGGAGGCTGAAGGGCGATTTTTTTTCAACAATAATTCTTGGATATTCCCTCAAACAGAAAGCGAATACCAAGAGGGGATTGAGCTCTTCGAAAAATATCTGTTAAATCTGGGAGATAAAAACGAAACCAAAACACAATTTTATTCACGCGCGGATAACCTAGAGAAATGGTTGGGCACTCTGGAAACCAGACTAGGGAGCCTCTCCCTTCGACTATCCGCCAGCGTCGGGAAGCGACAACTCGATACTTCTTTGTCGGGTGACACAGCAGGCTTACAATCGACTACCTCACCGCCAGACACTTTCGTCAAAACACCTTGGCTATTGCTAGACAATGTATTCTATGAAACGAGAGGATATTGCTGGGCTTCGCTACACATGCTCAAAGCAATAGAAATCGATTTCGCCGAGGTACTAGACAAAAAAGCTGCCCGGGTTTCGCTTCAACAAATAATCCGAGAACTGGAGGGAACTCAAGGCGCACTATGGAGTCCAATCATCTTAAACGGGGAAGGCTTGGGGCTATTGGCCAACCATTCGCTTGTCATGGCTTCATATGTTTCTAGGGCCAACGCAGCGATTATCGATCTTCGAAACCTTTTAACTAACGGTTAGACCACACAGCCCTTTTAACAGGCACCGTGTGGTTTTAATCGCTATCGCTATAATTGTTATTGCAAGAACGGTATAAGTAATAGTGCAACAAGATTGATGATTTTGATCAAAGGATTAATCGCAGGGCCAGCAGTATCCTTATAAGGATCTCCAACCGTGTCACCAGTAATCGAGGCATTGTGAGCTTCTGATCCCTTGCCCCCGCAGTTACCATCTTCTACATATTTTTTGGCGTTATCCCAAGCTCCACCACCGACCGTCATTGAGATCGCAACAAAAAGACCAGTAACAATAGTACCGATCAACAAGCCTCCCAGAGCCAATATGCCTCCGGTACCCGGGAACATAAAGTTCATGAGAACAGCCAATACGATCGGTACCGCAATCGGTAACATCGAAGGGATGATCATTTCCTTAATCGCTGATTGAGTCAAAAGATCCACCGCCGTAGAATAATCTGGCTTACTCGACCCGTCCATGATTCCCGGTATTTCGTTAAACTGGCGCCGTACTTCTGTCACCACCGAACCGGCAGCTCTTCCCACCGCTTCCATCGCCAGCGCACCAAACAAATAAGGAACCATTCCACCTACAAAGAGCCCGATGATCACAGCAGGCTCACTCAGGCTGAACACAATGTTTCCATCCAGGTTATTGGTGAAATCGGCAAACAACACCAGTGCTGCCAATCCAGCAGACCCGATCGCATAACCTTTAGTCACGGCTTTCGTGGTATTTCCTACTGCATCTAGCGGATCAGTTATACCTCGTATCTGGTCTGGTAATTGGGCCATCTCAGCAATACCACCAGCGTTATCAGTAATTGGACCAAAAGCGTCTAACGCTACAATCATGCCAGTTAATGACAACATCGCCGTCGCTGCAATCGCAATACCGTAAAGGTCGGCAAGCTGGTAAGAGCCCCAAATACTCAAACAAACCGCAATTACAGGTAGGGCGGTTGCTTTCATCGAAACACCCAAACCCGCGATAATGTTAGTCGCGTGACCCGTGGTCGAAGCGTCAGCAATTTTTTGTACAGGTGCGTATTCGGTACTGGTGTAGTACTCAGTTACGTAAACCATAAAGGCGGTCAGCGCGAGGCCGATGATGGCAGCCCAGAATAAGTTTTGATCAAGCCCCATCACATTCGTGATAACAAAAAAGAGGCCCGCCGCAATTAAACCGGAGAGTATCACTCCGGTATAAAGAGCAGACATCACCTTTCCGCCATCTTTTACTCGAACAAAGAAGGCAGCGATCACCGATGCAATAATGGATGCAGAGCCCAACACTAAGGGGTAAATGATGTAATTCATGTTTCCGGGGAACAACAGTCCACCCAGCAACATAGTTGCGATAATAGTAACCGCATAGGTTTCAAATAAGTCAGCGGCCATTCCCGCACAATCGCCAACATTATCGCCTACGTTATCCGCTATTACCGCCGGATTTCTTGGGTCATCTTCAGGTATTCCCGCTTCGATCTTCCCTACCAAGTCAGCCCCGACGTCTGCACCTTTTGTGAATATACCACCCCCCAGCCTAGCGAAAATTGAGATCAATGAACCACCAAATGCTAGACCAATCAGAGCATGTAAGGTTTTGTCCGTCGGAACTTCCATTAAGATCGACAAGACATAGTAGTAACCACTAATTCCCAGCAGACCCAAACCAACAACCAGCAACCCGGTAACGGCGCCACCGCGGAACGCCACATTAAATGCAGAGCCTATACCTTCATGAGCTGCCTGAGCAGTCCTCACGTTGGCTTTGACAGAGACATTCATGCCTATGTAACCAGCTAACGCCGAGAAGACAGCTCCTATCAAAAACCCAATTGCTGTAAACCAATCAAGACCAAGACCCAAAACCACAAAGATTACGACACCCACAATCCCAATGGTCGTGTACTGTCTATTTAGATACGCCGTCGCTCCTTCTTGGATAGCTCCAGCAATCTCTTGCATTCTTTCATTACCCGCCGACATCTTACTAATTGCCGAGGAGAACCAAGCTCCAGCCAAAATAGCAAGGACCGATGCAGCCAACGCGGCTAGCAAAGCATCATTCTCAGACATCCTTATCCCCTAAATCGTTAGTTCTAATATGTTGTTCAAGACGACTTGAACAGGCTAATTACAGAGTAATTAAGGCCGGCACAATAACATAAATTAACGCCAAAACCTCAGCTCATTATAATTTTTCTGAGACCTCTAATCACCTCGGTTTATTACCACTTGGTGGGCAATTTCTTCTCAACTAACACATTCTTGAGGCTTGCGTACTGGGGCATCCCATTTTTGTAGGGAGGATAATCCTCCCCAACGATGAGAGGTTCCAGATAACGTTTCGCTCTAGCCGTGATCCCATAGCCATCTCGACTAATAAAACTTTTTGGCATGAACCGCTCAACATTTGCCACCTTGGACAATTTTTCGTGATCAATTTTCCATCGATAGGGACTATCACTGACTCGCTTGATAATCGGCATGACTCCATTGTGGCCAGCAATGGCCAATTCGACTGCCGCCTTACCCAGCTCATAGGCCTGTTCAACATCGACAGCAGATGCAATGTGTCTCGCCGCTCGTTGAAGATAGTCCGCCACCGCCCAGTGATTCTTATAGCCCAGTTTTCGCCCGATCAAATCGGCTATTACAGGCGCTACGCCTCCTAGTTGCGCATGGCCAAAGGCGTCTTTGATTCCGGACTCTGATAGAAATCGTCCATTCTTTTTGCGCACGCCTTCGGAAACGACGATCACACAATATCCTTTAGCATTGACTGTCCGCTTCACATTCTTGAGAAAATCAGCCTCCACGAAAGGCACTTCAGGAAAAAGAATTAGGTGTGGTGGATCCCCCCTCTTTTCTTGGGCAAGTGCTCCTGACGCAGCAATCCATCCGGCATGCCGTCCCATCACTTCTAATACAAACACTTTGGTAGAGGTTTCACACATTGAAGAAACATCAAGAGAGGCTTCACGAGTAGAGATCGCAACATATTTGGCTACCGACCCAAAACCTGGACAGCAATCTGTATAAGGTAAATCATTGTCTACCGTCTTGGGGATACCTATGCAGGCGAGCTCATAACCTTGGTTCAGACTGTAGGCCGCAACTTTATCCGCGGTATC
>CAZYHH010000115.1:0-4559 GCA_964647295.1 uncultured Pseudomonadales bacterium | reverse complement strand
TGAAAGTTGAGATATCTTGAGGCAGGTATCTGCAGAATCGCCACCGCCGTTATAAAAAAAGTAACGAATATTGTGCGCCCTAAACACTTCCAGTAACCGAGCATACTCACGCGCATCTTCGTCAGGAGTTTTTAGTTTATGCCTGCAAGAGCCAAAAGCACCACTTGGTGTGTAACGCAAAGCTCTTACGGATTTGTTCGTCTCACGATTCGTATCGATCAACTGTTCCTTAAGCGCTCCCAAAATCCCATTTTTCCCGGCGTAGACTCGACGAATTTGTTTTTTGTTACTTCGCGATGTCTCGATCACCCCACATGCACTTGCGTTAATGACTGAGG
Source organism: uncultured Pseudomonadales bacterium (assembly GCA_964647295.1). Lineage (GTDB taxonomy): Bacteria > Pseudomonadota > Gammaproteobacteria > Pseudomonadales > Azotimanducaceae > UBA4421. The sequence continues at coordinate 4,221 of CAZYHH010000115.1, read as the reverse complement.
TAACACCACCAGATTGAGCGTAGAAGGCATTTGCTCTAGCCATCGAAAAACTCCAACATGAACCATCTTTATGATTCTTATTGTCGGCTATGACAACAACTTGTGCGACAATTTAATGTAGCAATTTAAGCGAAATAATGAGCGCAATCCTAAAATCTTTTTTAAGAATCATGGCCTTCCAACAAGGACCAGAATCTATTCCTTTTAGCCCATTTCTCGCGGGCGCATCTATCTTTATAAACATTTTAGTAAGCGTGATAACGAACGCCATTTTGCTCACGCAAGATTCATTCATTATTACCCTGATAAGGACTCTTCTGATTCTTAGTATCAATACTTTCTTAATATGGGCACTCCTAAATCTCAGAAGCCGAAGCAACAGATTTCTTCAAACCATCACCGCTTTTATGGGGTGTGATGCGATCATAACCGCGGCCACACTCTTATTGCTGTCGCTGCTAGGTGGGGTTGATAGCTCAGCAGGTGGCATAATCACCTCTTTGTTAGCTCTTTGGAGTATTTTTATCTACGGTTTCGTGTTTTATAAGTCCTTCGAAATTCGTCTTAGCCTCGGGATTATTAGTGCCTTTATATTGATTATGTTCTCTTATAGGGTCAGCCAGCTCTTGATAGAAGGTTTATGAGCCAACACATTTATTTTCTGGGCATCGGTGGCACATTAATGGGCAGCTTGGCTCAGCTGGCAAAAAGCCAAGGATTCAACGTATCCGGGAGCGATAGCACACTTTATCCACCAATGAGTGACCTGTTATCAGATGCAAATATCCAAGTATTCGACCATTTTGATCCTAGGCAGTTGACCCCAACCCCCGATCAAATTGTTATCGGAAACGCAGGACAACACAGAGGTAATCCAGCAATCGAATACATTTTAGATAACGGTCTAAACTATGTTTCTGGAGCCGAATGGCTTGGCACCAACGTCTTAAGAGACCGGTGGGTGATGGCTATTTCAGGAACACACGGCAAAACGACCACCGCCTCGATGTTGTCCTGGATATTTGCTGCAAACAACAAAGACCCTGGATTTCTTATTGGCGGCTCACCAAATAATTTTAATCGATCCGCTCAAATCGGGAGCGATCCTTTTTTTATAGTAGAAGCAGATGAATACGATACAAGTTTTTTTGACCGTCGCTCAAAGTTCGTTCACTACCGACCCAAAACCCTTGTCATCAACAATATGGAATATGATCACGCCGATATCTTTCCTTCTATTGAAGCGATTCAAGATCAGTTCCACCTGTTGGTCAGAGGCGTCCCCAGTAATGGCCTAATCATTACCCCAGAGGACGACCAAAACATTCAAAACCTATTGGAAGCTGGCTGCTGGGCGCCTTTACAACACATTACCACTCAACCAAAAACTGCTCGATTGCAACCTGTTAGTAGCAATCCATACTGGCTTTCAAAGGGGGACGGATCTGAGTTTGAAGTCTACGAAAAAGGCAAACTAGCAGGACAAGTCCAATGGTCGCTCATCGGCGAACACAACCGCCTAAACGCTATGAGCGCGATCGCCGCAGCAAGCCACGCCGGCATCCCCGTGGATAAAGCATGCATAGCACTATGTTCTTTCGAAGGCGTCAAAAGGCGGCTAGAGGTGATTTATCAATCCGACAAAATCATCATCTACGATGATTTCGCTCACCATCCCAGCGCAATTCAAACCACCCTTGATGCCATCAGATCTAACTCACCCTCAGACCGCATCATTGCCGTGATAGACCCGCGCACCCACACAATGTCACTAGGCGCTCTTCAATCCGATTTAGTTTCATGCAATCGCTCAGCAGATCAAACCTACTGGTTCAAAGGCGACAACATTAAATGGGATTTAGAACACATCGCGCAAAAGACGGTAACTCCATCAACAGTTTTTGCTGATGTTGACCAGCTAATCGAACAATTGCATAAAGAGTCTGATAATTCACAACAGACTCACATGGTAATCATGAGCAACGGGGCGTTCGGTGGGATATATGAAAAATTAACCAAGCGCCTTCCCAAATAATCCGACGAGCCTATCACCAGATTCAAAAAATGATGGATACAAAACAGAAAATAGAGATGGTGCTGGGATCACCAGAGTCTTTATCTCATCTAGCCCTTAGCCACGATTGGATTAAACCAAGCCAAAGCATTCAAGAACTGGCCATTGCAGGCGAAGGTAATATGAACAAAGTGTTCCGCGCCAGCATCGACCAGCAAACCTCTTTGGTCTTTAAACAATCACTTAATTGCGTTGCCAAATATCCAGAAATATCGGCTCCAATAGATCGAATAGTGATGGAAGCGGCGTTCTACCGAACCATTTCGGCCCATAAAGAACTCACTAAGCATACACCTAAAATATTGGGGTTCGACGAAAGCCAAAAAATCTTATGCATGCAGGATTTAGGAATAGGAAAAGACCTAACTTCCCTTTACCAGGACTGGAACGATGCCGATTTAAATCAACTCCATCAGCTCTTAACCTGGCTAGGAAATCTACACGACATAAGGATCGATCTAGACAAACACGGTCACTTCAAGAACAGTCAAATGCGGCAATTGAACCACGAACATATATTCAAAATCCCTTTTCAAAACGACAGTGGAATAGAGCTCGGTACCGGTTTAAGGGCGGTTTCGACTCAATTTGCGAAAGATTCTAGGCTCGTTGAGGCCGCCAAGGAATTAGGGGAATTATATTTAGACGAATCTGAATCAAAAGAAAACTCGTTGCTTCATGGTGATTTTTATCCAGGGAGTTGGCTCAGCGTATCGCAAAACCACGTCTATATCATCGATCCAGAATTTTGTTTCTTAGGACCAAAAGAATTCGACTTAGGCGTTTTAGTTGCCCATCTTAGAATGGCCAAACTGGATGATGATCTCATCTGGTCACTGATCAATGAATACTACTCAAGTCAAAATATTTTCTCTCCAGCACTGGTCCACAAGTTTGCTGGTGTCGAAATCATAAGACGCATACTTGGAGTGGCTCAACTGCCTTTGAAACTCTCTGAAAAAGAGCAAATTGAAATTCTTGAAGAAGCCAGAAGGATGCTAATCAGTTGAGGAAGAGACTTATCATTGACACTGATGTGGCCCTAGGCATAGTTCACAAGGGCAGGCCAAGAGATATTGACGATGGATTTGCCATCGTCGAGGCAATCAATTCTCCTGACATTGAATTACTTGGTATCTCCTGCGTATTCGGGAATGCGCCTTTGGATCTGGTCCACCAGGTGGCGACAGAAATATGCTCGCTAAAAAACATTCAGCTCCCTGTCGAAAAAGGCGCGGCGAAGAAGTTACGATCGAACCAGGACACAAACAACGCCGTCGAATTTCTAGCTCAACAATTATCGAATGGCCCGGCCAGCATCGCCGCCATAGGCCCACTGACCAATATCGCTTTACTGATAAATAAACACCCCGAGGTAATCCAAAACATCGACGAACTAATTATGGTTGCCGGTCGAAGTAGAGACCGTCAATTTTACATTGGTCAATCCGGGCCAGTGGGGGATTTCAACTTTGAATGTGACCCTGAAGCAGCCGACTTAGTCATGTCGTCCGGAATTAATTGTGTCTTAATGGGCTTCGAACTTACCAGCCAAGTAACCATTACTCAAAGAGATCTCGAATCAATACTGATTCACCAAAGTAATGCTTCGGACTACTTCTACAAAAATTCTCTGGCCTGGCTCGAATATTGGACTCAAACTTTTAGTGAGGACGAAGGGTTTCATCCGTGGGACTCTGCGACAATCGCGTGGCTGATTAATCCAGATTTATTCATAACAGAAAAAAGAGGTCACAAAATCAAAATTGATCCATCGCAATTAGAGTGTGACAAAAGCTATCCAGGGCCAAAACACACTTTTTGTTACGGATTTTCAGATTCAGCTAAAGAGTTGTTCATCGACACTATTCTCCATGAAATATACTAAAACCGAACTATTAAAGAGGTCTAAATGTTACAGGATAAACGAATCATCATTACAGGAGCCGGCAGCGGGATTGGAAGGGCAACTAGCATTCTCGCAGCAAATTATGGGGCTAAAATCACATGTGTAGATCTATCCGAGTCCGTTGAGCAGACCGCACAGGAAATCAGGGACGCTGGAGGTAACGCCATTGCAATTAGAGCGGACATCAGTTCCGAGGATTCAGTGATCAATTTCATTGATCAAGCAATCTCCGAATTCG
>CAZYHH010000114.1:0-9658 GCA_964647295.1 uncultured Pseudomonadales bacterium | reverse complement strand
GATTTCAGGCTTCTCTTTTACGAGCCACCCCGCGCCAAAAAATCCACCGGCCTCCTCATCCGCCGTAGCCACAAGCAAGACGTCCCGATTCAATTTCTGTCCACTTTCTTTGAGCGCTAGAAATGCTTGCAGCTGCGCAATACCCAGACCCTTGGTATCGATGGCTCCACGACCATAGACATAACCATTCTTGATTTCACCGGATAGAGGATCAAAACTCCAATATTTTCGATTTGCAGGCACGACATCAATATGATGCAACAACACCAAGGCGGGCTTATCACCACCTTCCAGTTTGGCCCACAAGTTCCCTCTCCCCGGCGCAGATTCGGCTGTTTCATAACTGACGCCGGCTTCATCCAGAAAATTCGACAGGAACTCTACTCCCCGTATTTCATTACCAGGGGGATTGATAGTGTCTAACTGAAGATAACGTGATAACCGCTCAACGCCCTTCTGGGCAAATTCATCAACGTCGGCCCTTAAACTGATCGAATACAAAAAACAAAGCGAAACACCGCAAATGATCGTTAGATATCTCAAACCCTCTCCATAAAAGTCGACAAAATTCTTTGACCACAATGCACAACTCGTCTTAATCTCGCAATACTAGATGTCACAAGGTTTTACAATGCAGATATCAACGTTGCTCAGCTACGCAGGAGGCTTCAAAGATGCTGTCGAGGAAATAAAACAACTCGAAGCGGCCGGCCTGGATATGGTCTGGGTTCCCGAGGCTTACTCCTTTGACGCGCCAAGCGCGATGGGATATTTAGCGGCAAACACTAAACGTATCGTCATCGCTTCGGGTATCTTGCCAATTTATAGCCGGACACCAACTCTACTAGCGATGACTGCCGCAGGCATCGATTATCTATCAGAGGGGCGGTGTATGCTGGGGTTAGGAGCGTCGGGACCACAAGTAATAGAAGGTTTTCATGGTGTACCCTATGAGGCGCCTGTCGGGCGAATGAAAGAAATCATCGAGATCTGCAGGATGGTATGGCGACGCGATAAAGTCCAACATATGGGTAAACACTATCAGATCCCCCTCCCACAAGATCAAGGAACCGGACTGGGCAAACCGCTTAAGTTGATCAATCACCCCGTTCGCGAAGAAATACCAATAGCAATCGCCTCCCTGGGCCCCGCTAGTGTAGAGGCGACAGCAGAAATTGCTGATGCCTGGCTGCCAGTTTTTTATACCGCTGAGGCTGCAAGCGCTGTCTGGGGAGATGCCTTAAAAACTGGAGCGTCCAGGAGAGACCCTCAAAGGCCGCCTCTCAATGTATTCGCTGGGGGCAGTGTGGCGATAGGGGAAGGGCTAGAACATCTACGCGATCTTTCTAGGCCCGGTGCCGCTTTATACATAGGCGGTATGGGTGCTAGATCAAAAAATTTCTACAACGATATTTTCTCGAAAAGCGGTTACGCAGCAGAGGCAAAGAAGATTCAGGACCTATATCTGGCCGGTGAAAAGAAAGCCGCCGAAGAAGCAATACCTGAGCAATACCTGGCAAACAGTTCACTAATAGGGCCTGAAGGCTTTGTTAAAGAACGACTTCAGGCGCTGAAAGAGTCTGGAGCCACCTCTCTTAACGTGAACCTGATGGGCCAAGAAATTGGCGAACGCGTATCTCAACTGGAAAAACTCAGGAACCTAGTCGACTCAATGTAGACGAATAAGACCTTCCTGGACTGTCGAGGCCACTAAGTCGCCACCTTCGGAATAGAGAAATCCTCGAGTGTATCCTCGGGCTTGTGACGTGACCGGCGAGTCAATTGAATAAAGTAACCAATCTTCAAGATTGATCGATCGATGGAACCACATCGCATGATCCAGGCTGGCTACTTGCATCTTATCACGTTCATAATTCCCCCGATGTGGAAGGCGACACGTTCCAAGCAACACATTGTCTGATTCATAGACCAGTAAGCAAGTCTGCAATGATCTATCTTTAGGGACAAACCCATTAGCCTTAATCCAAACAAATTGTTCTGGCGGCTGAGGAGTTTCTGACTGTAACCGTCGAAATTCGTGTCTCCAAGAAATAAAGGGTTCTTCGTATAAATAATCCGGTATCTTTTCCTTCCTGGGCGGGGACATATCGGGCCTGCTAAATTGATGAGAAAAACTCTCCTCTTCTAGCTGGAAAGAAGCGTCTAACGTAAAAATCGCTTGTCCCTCTTGCTGTACAACGACTCGCCGAGTCGAAAAAGAACGCCCATCTCTCAATCTTTCAACTCTTATAACCGCAGGTAATTTAGGGTCGCCGGGCCTCAAAAAATAACCGTGTATCGAATGCACATAACGATCATCAGGCACGGTACGGATGGCCCCCATTAATGCTTGGGCCATCACCTGTCCTCCATAGAGACGACCGGTTCGTCCTTTCGGGTGACCCGCAACAAAAAGATTTTCTTCCACCTTTTCAATATCCAACAGCGCTATAACTTCTGCTAATTTTTCAGACACTTGAATAAACCAACACCCTGCCTCTTTCGGCACACAAAAATTAAAAAAGTAGCATCTAGCTAACTTGGCCCAGCCCAATCAATCCTGATCAGACTCGGCACTAATTGTACCAAAATGAATTTTGGAACCGGGGAATTCGCCCCAACCAGTCTCTAGCTCGACGTCAACAAATCTAGCTCCTGTGACGTCAAACCGGCTTTTTCGCCAGCGGTTAAGAAGTCTTCCCAAGAATTGTTATCCACTTCAATCCCTTCCTCCAGCAGTCGCCGTTTCGATTCGCGCTCTGGGTCGCCTGGAATCAACACGCTTTTCACGCCATCGGCAGGCTCAGATTCATAAATGTAATTGATCATGGCGGTAACTTCTTGATTGAAGGCCTTTCTATCGCCTACTGCTTTGGGATCTACAATCACAGAAAGCATATTATTGATTGTATTACCTAACCGAGGATTACCCGGTTGCATCGTGTAGAGGCCACCCAGCGCACCACCCAATAACTCGCACATAACCATGAGCCCATATCCCTTGTGCTTACCAAAAGGCCTCATCGCGCCTCCTTCCTTCCACATGGCATTGGGATCATTTGTCGGAATCCCGTTTTTATCTACTAAGGATTCGTCAGGGACATCGACCCCTTTCATCATAGCCACACGTACTTTCCCAGCAGCAACCGTGGTGGTTGCCATGTCCAATACCACATGGTTACCGTCATCCCTGGGAACCGTACAACAAAATGGATTAGTCACAAAACGCGCATCACGCCCACCATAAGCAACTACCATAGGGTCGTGGCCCACAACATTAACGTAATGCATCGAAATTAATCCTTCGTCGGAACAACGCTCTCCAAATACACCGATCCGACCAAGGTGTGATGCATTGCCTAAAGCGACGACGCAGACGCCATGCAGCCTAGCTCGATCAATGCCGGTCTCAATGGCCTGCATTCCCACTACCCGCCCAAAGCCCGCACCACCGTCGTAAGACAGCACGGCTCCAGCATCATTGATTAACTCAGCATCTCTATCCACTTTAACGTGTCCCGCCAGAATACTCCTGACATAACTGGATACCATGCCAACCCCATGGGAATCATGTCCTTTCAGGTTAGCCTCTACCAAGTGCTCAGACACTTGTCTTGCGTTTTTCTCTGGGGCTCCAGCTGCTTTCAGGATAGCCGTAGAAATTTCAGTTAATTTGTCGTGTTGTATCAACATGTCCTGGTTACTCCTAGTTATTCGTGAGCTCTGCGTCCATTTCTTCTTTTTCGCGTCTTTGGACTGTTCGTTCAATGTGTTCAAACATTACCACGTAGTAAATCCCACCGATCAACAAAACTATCGCCGCTAGCGGGAAAAAGTTTGTCCAACCTAAAAATGCGGCAGCAAAACCTGATACAGAAGCACCGCTCGATACACCTAAGTTCCAAATACTCGACTGCACCGCATAGTCTGTCCCAGCTTGGCCCTTTGATACCCAGCGAAAACGTGATATTGATGCCGCGTAACCATAAAAAGAAACTACCCAGGCAATAAATACATAGGTGGGCAACAATAACGACCATGCAGGGATACCCATCTCGCTAAAATACATATACATGATTGCTTGCAATGGGATAAATACCATACTGATCAGTGCAGTCTTCGCTAATCCGATGCGACTTACGAGCCAAGGAACTGACGATGCCGCCAGCAAGCCGCCAGCTCCTGTAGCCGTAGCACTGAGAATTCCATATTCCTCAATCGATAAGCCTTGATCCGCCCAAAATGCTCCGACCATGGAACCAAAAAAAGCCGGACCAAACCCAAACATAAATAAAAACGGCATGATATACAGCGAGTCTCTCTGCTTTAAGACATTCAAAAAACTGGGATTTTGACCCAGATCTTTCTTTTTCTGCGCCAGTGCCGGAGGTGGGGGCTCCTTTCTGATTACCGCCGGCAGAGCCGCGATGATCAGCATGGCGGAAGCCGCCAACATCGCGGTTGCCCATCCAAAATATTCGACTACGATAACCGCCCCAGTACCCAAGAGACCGGCTAGCGCCCCAAGATAATTGATTAGCGAGGTCCCGAGGGGTCTTTCTTCATCTGTCATTGTCTCCGCGGCATACGCATCTACCGCAATATCCTGCGCCGCCATAACAAAAGACTTAAAGATCAATATTGCAACTATGATGTGAAGCGAAACTAGAGACGGTGGGAAAAGAGCCAACAACGCGTAAGAAAGTGCGCCAATGATCGTACAAGGTATAATCCAGGACTTGCGTCTACCTATCCGATCACTGCCATAATTATCGACAACCAATGCCATCAGCCACTTCAAGAATCGGGTATAACCCGGCAGCGCTAACAGCCAAAACATCTCAAGCGGGAGGCCTTCTTTACGAAAAAGAAACGGAAGCGCGACACCTGCAAACACCTGAGGAAAATACTGGGCCATATGCAAAACGGCCAAAGTCACGAGCTTCGGCGTATCTTTTCCGCTCGGTTCTAGCGGCTGTCCATCTCTTTGATCTTTATCCACCGCCCCCCCAAAGCCCATCAAGCGATTACATCCGAAGGATGCAAAAATCGACGGTCACTTCAGGACCGAGGCTTACTCCAGCTCGGTAACCAGGTGTCGTCGTCATTACTGGTACCGTCCCTTTCCTGTTTGCGAGCACCCCTAAGCATTAACGGCATCGCATAATTTCCCTCGTGGCAAGCAAATTCATAAACATCAGAGTCTGTCCTGGTCATATGCATGACCGCCGTCCATGGCACATCATAGGTATCGGGATCATCCACGGTAAACTGGTATTCCAACGTGTCGATATCTAATCGGGTAAAACGTTCGGTCAAAGTCATATTGGGGCCAGTAAGCCGAAACATCTGGTGTTCATTAAAATTCGTTGTCGTAACCACCAAGGTATCTCCATCCCACTCGCCGCGTGAGTCTCCCTTCCAAAATCGCATATGTTCCGGCAATTCATCACGAAAGGTCGTAGGAATGATCCTATGATCATTGACCATCTCTACCTGCATCGCGACAAAGTCCTCAGATTCGACAATCTGCATAATATTATTGTATGCACCCGACGTCATAGGAGGGCCCGCATTAAACCCCTTGATACAACGATCAAAAGGATTTCGATCTTCTGGTCCTTCAGGGGATCGAGCCCAAATATCTCGCGCCTCCACATATCGCGCCACAGAGGCCTCACTGGGAGCAGGTACTCTGCCATTTGGAGGATCGACAACCAGCGAGGTCCTTTTCGTCCCATTAATTTTTGTTCCTATATCAAGAAAAAACTGGTTATAACCGACGTCAACATCACCTTGCTGACCTTCAGCCTTCGCTGCCTCTTCGAAATCAACATTGCCTCTTGCCTCCCAGGCTTTTGCTTGATCAGACTCAGCCTTAGCGATCTCTTCGTCGGTGAGGAATTCTTTATCTTTAAATCGTTCAGGCCGTTCAAAAGGGGTCATGGTTCTAAAATCCCATGTACCCTGAAGGCTGGGTTTCCCCCAATCGGTCACTGGCACTTGAGCATTTACAACGCTCATAGTCGTCATAAACAAACTCATCGTGATCAAATACTTTGCGTTATTCATTAGTCTTTACCCCCTCTTAAAAAAGATTCTTAACGGTTGGCTCAGCGGATTCTGCATCTTTTCGTAAATGCCCATATACTGCATCTTCTGCAAACTCGACGCATTTATATTCTAAGATCCTGGCATCAACTCCCTTCCTACGGTACAAGGTCATCTCAATGGTCCACGGTCGTGTAAAAACCTTAGGGTCTTCTATTACAGCCTCATACTTCATATGGTCTTCTCCCATAGGTGTATAACGTTCGGTAACAGTAAGCTCATCACTATGATAATTACCTGATGCATCTAACCAAGTTTCTGCTACCTGATCAGTGACAACCACGACCAATGTGTTGCCTTCCCAACGGCCCACCGAATAACCCATCCAAGAAGGTAATTCAGCCCTGGTACCGGGCCGATCTAAATGAATGATTCGGCTATTACTGCCAAACTCATAAGCAATAAAGATCTTGTTCGCGGAATGGACAATATGGAAAGGGAAGGGCATGTACGTCTGTCTTGGCAGACCCGGTATATAACATTTCACCGCGGGATCATATTTATTCCATTGTTCTCGATTCGCATCTCGTTGAGCCAACGTATCGTCTCGATAGGGAATAGTTCCTCCGACCACATAACTCACTCCAGCAGGTATTCCCCCAAGAGCGCCCATTACATTAGTCGCAGGGCCCTTGAAAGCATTTTGGCCCTCTAAATTCCAGTGGGCTGAACCAAGTACTTGCCAAACGCCGTTTATATCTGGGCTATCACTGGACTCAACGACACTATTTTGTTTACTCACACAGCCCATCAAATAAAACACCGCGGTAAAAGTTGATAGCCCCAACAACAACTTTCTAATCATTTACCAGCTCCCTCTGTAGGATCAGCACCATCCCGAGGTGCGCCCGTCCCTGAAGAACCCATAAAAATGCGCCCTCCATCTGCAAAAGTAATGTCTCGTCCACTCCCTCTGCACTTGGGTTCACAGTCTGGATCCTTACTTTGGTAACCCCTTACGATTACCTCGGTTCCAGGTTGCAGCAGACTTTTCGTTAAGCCTGCCCTCAATAATGTATTCGGCGTTCCGCCTTCCATCATCCAGGGGACAACTGAACCATCCTCTTGCCTAACATCTACATGAACCCAGCTGTGAGGATTGATCCACTCCACTCGAACGATAGTCCCGTTCACACGAAAGGGCCTGTCCGCATCAAATTCGGATGAAAAAGCGTGATGGCTTTCAACACTTTGAATGAAAAAAATTAATGGCGCTGCAACCAACACTAATAGTCTATTCATAATCCCCCCTGAATTTTCCGGTCTGGGCGCTATCGATCAGCCGTCGTTATAAAATTCTGATTCTTTAGCAAAATACATGTGTTAATGAAAAATTGGTACCGAAATTACCGAAAAACCACTCAATATGCGGAGGTACAAAAAGGAGCGTAAAAAGGATCCTCCGCCAAAGTTTGTTTGCGAGACTCTGTATTTAAATAGTCAAAATAATTCCAAATCAAATTCTGAGACAATTGGTCCTGGCCAATATTGGTTTCAAGGGCATCAATCATTACTTGAGAGTCCTCTAACGTAACCAAATCCTGTGGCAGCTCCGCCAACACATCTACCACATCTTGTATCACCCTATCGCCCGGGCTATAACCTTCCTTGAGTTCTAACGACCATCTCCAGATCTCTTCCGCATTCACAGTCCCTGCCTGCCAATTCCTCAACTTATCAACTAGCTCTACTCGCTCTAATACCCGCATGACCTTTCTCTAACTATCGTTTAACTACACTGGCGCGTAAACTTACCACAGTAGCGCAAACTCAATAAGAGGGAAGTTTATGAAATTTGGTCTCTTCATGTATTGCACAATTGGCAGGCGTTCTGAATTAGAGGAGGGGATGGCAGGCCGAAAACCCGAGCTGTATCAAAGAATGCTCTCCGAGATCGCTCAATATGCCGAGTTTGCCGATGAAGCCGGATATTTCGGTTTTGGTCACCCAGAGCATCATCTGCAAATAGAGGGTTTCGAGATCTCCAATGACCCTTGTTTAATGGCCATGTGGTTGGGATCACACACAAAGCGCATGAAGATCATCACCTGCGGATTTGTGTCGACCGCAAATAATCCCCTACAGACAGCCGAAAAAATCTCGACTCTAGATCATATGCTACAAGGACGATTCGGCGTCGGTCTAGTGAGAGGCTATCAAGCACGTTGGGTTGAAAACTATAAAGTACTACCCGAACTTAATGCCGTAGGCCCGTGGAACGCCAAGACTGAAGCAGATGAAATCAACCGTGAGTATTTTTCCGAATTTGTAGACATTGTTGTGTCTGCACTCAACAACGAAACCATTAATTACCAAGGTAAATACTGGTCTTTCCCGCCGAAGGATTTTGTTAACCCCCACGATCATCCTGTCTACTCAGATTATGGCCAAGGCGTTGCCAAAGACATGTCTATTTCAGAGGTCGGGATCGCGCCAAAACCCTATCAAGCCGAAATACCCCTATATGGAGGGTTTTCTCAAAGCCTGACAACCGCAAAATTCTGGGCCAAATACAAAGGTAAGCCGATCATTCTTTCGGGTAATACAGAATTCTTGGAAATTTTATGGCAAGAGTGGACCGACGAAGCAGAGCGCCACGGGCATGCAGTAGAGCCAGGTAAACAAGCCTGCTGGGGCGGTATCATGATCTGCGCAGAAACTGATGCAAAAGCACAAAAGCTATACGAAGACATGGCTTGGTTCTGGAAAACCTGGTCCACGCCATTTGGCCAAGGTTTGCCAGAACTATTGGTAGGCTCACCCGATACCATCAACAAAAAGATCGAGAAAGTCTCTAAAGCCGTACCTATCGACGAGGCGATCCTGTTAATTCCGCAAGGATTACTAGAGCCTAACCAGTTACTCGAATCGCTGGATTTATTTTCACGGGAAGTTATGCCCCACCATGGTTGAGCGGCGAAATTCATTCACTCCTGAGCACTTGATATTATTCTTGGTCTCTACCTTTTTGCTGACTTCAAATGCATCTCCAAACTCCGCTTACGAAGGAAGTTGGATCATAAATCACGAAGAAACCGACGCCCTTCGAGAACCGTATAAAGATAATTCAAAGAAGAGAAGGTCCAAATTCAAACCACATGTCTCATTAGGCGGCTTGCCGATGCCAGGGTCTAACAGACAAAAAGCGATGTCTAGGTTAGCCGCGCAATCTCCCATGGTGTTGCGAAGTAGCAAGATGACGATCACCTTTGAGGGCGATCAGATCAATATCCGATACCCCAACATAGGGCAGGAAACTTTACGCAAAGGCGAGTTTCGAGGAAGAAAAACCAAATGGTCAAGGAAACAGATTAAACAAACCTATAAAACTACAGAACGGCGAGTGACAAAAACCTGGTCGATAAACAAGCAAGGTCGCTTGTTGGTCATCGTTAAAATCAAACCGAACGAGTCCAAGCAAGTCATTACCCGAATTATGTTTGATCCGGAGTCACTGCAATAGCGCTAAGATCATAATCCCGAAAGCCGATAACGTAGAAATCGCAAAGCTGGCTATTCTCAAGCTCACCTTTTCATAGAGATAACA
>CAZYHH010000113.1:0-9692 GCA_964647295.1 uncultured Pseudomonadales bacterium | reverse complement strand
CCGTCGGAGTGGGAGTCACCGTCGGGGTGGGTGTCACCGTCGGGGTGGGTGTCACCGTCGGAGTGGGTGTCACCGTCGGAGTGGGTGTCGTGATGATAGGATAACAGAACTTGCAGGTCGGGTGAAAATGGCCTACGGCTACACCTGTAGCACAACTGTCCGGATCGTATGCGGGATGCCCGCCATTAGATGACCAAGTATTCTCTATGCTGCAACCAGCGGGAATGATTATAACATCTGTCACACAAGTGTGTGGTGGCCCCAATGAAGAATGGAGGGTGTAATTGATGCCACCTATTGGCACAACCGGCCTCCTATTCGGGTTCCTGACCGGGTCATTTTGCCAACGAATTAAAGCCGCAGCTTCTTCTTTTGGGTCTAACGGGTCAAAGTCAGGCCCAGAATAATTGGGGTCTGCCTGAGGAGCAAAGAATCGTATTTTTCTTTGTGGACCTCGGACCGCGCCACCCGGGAACTGATCTTGATGGTTGTGCCTAGGGCATTCTGTTCCTTCATATAGAATGGCACAAGGTTTTGAATCTAAGCACGTAGAAGTTCTACACCATGGCCCATTATCTATTCTGTTTACTTGTAATTCAGTATCAACGCCATGGAGTTGAACAGAGTTTGTTTGTCCAGCATACTCCAAGACTCCGTTGGAATTAGTTTTATAATAATTAACAGTAAACGGACTTTTGGGGTTTGTGTTATTTTTTATATCTTGTAGATATTTATCTAAAGCAGCCTGCTGCCCAGCATAGCCGTAAGTAGTTTGTAAAAAGCTTTTTATAGACCCTTCGTAAAACTCAGGGACATCCATTAAAATTCCTTGCTGATAATCAGTGGGAGAAAAATTAGAATCACCCAAAGTGGTGTCCATTACTTTCTCAGTTTTTAAATAAGTTCTTTGCTCGTGATCTCTGCACTGAGGATTTTCTGAATCTTCGTAACACTTAGTAGCATAAGGCCTAATGAGAGTAGGATCGTTAGGATTATAGGGTAGTTGGGTGCAGTAAGTTCCATCTACCCCAGTTTCCCCCCATTCCCAACAGTTAAATTTTGGTTCGATTGTCTTGCGGCTCGACACAGGGTTCGGCAATGTATAAGTATCACAATTATGTGGGTATCCGAAAGGTCCACAAGAATTTTGCGGAGGGGTTGTTGCTGCCGCTTCATCAAAGACGGGCCCTGCTGCATACGTCGGGTAAGAAGTTTTTCCATCCCATTTTTTTATGGGTCCTAATTGAGGATTAACGTTTGTGACACACGTGTAATCGTCCAGTTTAATCGCTGCGTCCCGAAACCAATTTACCCCAGCAGGCTGGTTGTCAATCCATTGTCTTGGCCATTGGGTTATAAATTGGTCTAGGCTTGGACCTCTAAATTCAATCTGTGTTTGAGTATGGCACTCTTCCCCAACATAAATTTCAGTAAAATTACTAAGGCAAATATTTCTCTCTGTTCTCCCACAGTAAATGTTTTTTAAATCATGATCTTCTTCTGCGTTTACGAATTTTAAGTAGCAAGCGTCTGCGTTAACATCTTCATCAGGTTTAAAAAATAATTGATAAGAGTTTTTATAGCCGTGGGTAAGTCTCGATAAAAGCAAATAATGACCGAAAGAGGGGGCTACGCTTGGCAACGCGGCCGAAGAAGGATCGGTTGCATCAATAAATTTATGCTCCTCTGTTAAAGTTTTATATGGGGAAGAAGTCTGCCAAGACACTAGCGGGTTCCAATACCAATGAGAGTTAGGCAGTCCGAGCCTCAAGGCAGTGGAAGAAGACCAATTAGTACTAGGGATAGATGAGGGTACGGTAAAATCAAAAGGCCACAGAGCATTTTTTGCCTTCTGGAGGGGGTGTAAAACAGATCTTACATCATTAGAATGTATCGACGTGCCATAATAAAGCTCTGACGAAGTATAACCAAATTCTTTTACGCTAGGATTGGATTTATGATAGGTGTATGGGTGGCTAGTTAAACAAGACGGGTACGTTTTATCTCCCGCGAAATTATACCCGAAGTATGTTCCAGAATTTGGGTAATAGGGTTTCTCCCCTTGCCTTAAAGGGGCAAGAGTTTTTACTACATAAAGCCCCGGAGCAAGTTGAGTTCTCCAACTAGTGTCCCCACTAAAATGTACAGTTGCTCCAAGGTAGGGTAAATTTTGGAAGCCAAAATTCATCTACATTTTAACCTAACGCCGATGAATTATAAGAAAACTATAAGAATATTTAAAGTTTTTTTACCTCTTCCGGAACTAATACATAAATCTTGCTTATTTTAGTGTTTTTTCCGAAATAATTTGATATCTGAGCAGTACTATAGAGTGGGTAACATATCCAATGAGCTTCTTTTTTAAAGAGGCAGCCCCACACAAGCACAACCCCTACATTACCACCGCTGTTCAAATCTTCTATTTTATCTAGCTCTTTTACCTTGTATCCATATTTTTTGGCCGCCTTTTTTATCTCTGATGGGCTGGTAATTTCTACGGCTTGGTGGTGGAAAATCGACCCAATTGACCTAAGCTTATTTCCCGAGTCTTGAATTGTTCTACTTATCTCTGTTCTGGTTTTTGGGTCGCCTAAATTTTCCAAAGCTCTCTCTAAAGACTTCGGACCACAAGAGTTATAATGTAATGTATAATAGCCAAGAGAGTCCTTCTTAGCGTAGTTTTTATGAAACACGCCGCACCCACTGAGAGCTAGGAAAGACAGGCAAAATAAGAATATTCCTATTTTAAACTTCACCGTTCAATATAATGTTTGACAATTCTGTTTCCAATTTTTGCTAAAATTATGAATTGATGCTTCCCATGCATTTGGTTGTAGAACCTTACTCTCTCATATGTAAATGGAGATTTTTTTATCATAACAAACTCATTACTAATCCAACAACTAAGCCGAGTGAACTACCTATCAACACGGCGTAAAAAATTCTTTTGGCTAGAGCTTTAAAATCAAACGTTGGGGGTAATCCGCATTGCATAACCTTTACTTTCGGTTTCCACATGGGTTCATCTACTTTTTTCTCTGGAAACTCAGAACCACTAACAAGCCACCAGTGCCCTCGTTTATCTTGTATAGCCCATCTGGTGTCTTTCTCGTGCGACCACCAGTGATTATTATTCTTGTCATACTTGCGTATGTTACTCATGCTGCCCTCCAACAGTTAAATTAAATTGCTAGTCTTGGATCTCTTTTCGGTTCGGGTGGGGGTACAGGAATAATTCCAGCTTTTTGTAATTCTAAAACAAGCTGTTGAATAACTTTTCTTTGCATTTCAATAATCATACCCGCTTGATTTAATTCTTGCCCAAGCTTTTGATTGACTCCCCTTAGCCCGTCGTTTATTTCTGCTTGAAAATCAATAACTTCTTGGTGCTCTTGCATGGCTATTTCGAACTCGTTTACAAGGACCATAGTTTCTTTTTCCATTTCCTTAACTTGTTTCGCGTGATTAAGTTCAGAAAAGAAAAGAAGCATGCAGAAAACTAAAGAAACAACTGCCGCTGTATAAACACAATTAACGTGTTTAAGTGTGAAATTCCAAAGAGAGTTGGATAAATTTTTGACTTTCCCCCAAAGTGTAAGTCCCATTTGTTTTGCTTTTCCTAGGTACTTCTTCATAAACCTAGTTACACCTTTTTTAAAGGGGGTGATATTTAAACTTGGGCGCAGAACCCTCGCCTTAAAACCATTTCTAGTCTTTTTGGGCAGGGGGATATGCTTTTTTGCTTGTTTCTTTTAAGTAGCTTATCTCGATTTTTGCAGTCATAAGATTTAGCCATATTCCTTGGGTCTTTAATAATGTATTTAGAATTATTGAATGAAGAACTTTCAACAAAATTGTTTTCATACAGTTGTTCTTCAAATATATGCAAAAAATTTAAATTTAAACTTTGGAAGCTTTCGGTTTGACCCCTCATCCATAACTCCCTATGAAAGCCCATGTTTCCCGCCATAGTTTTGATAGCTATGTCCGGAAAACATGTATAATTCCAGCCATTTGAAAGCTCTATAATTTGCGCGCCGCTTTTACAAAAAATTAAATTAGCCAGCTGGGCTCCGTGCGGAGAAACAATCATGCTTGCGTTATAAAATATTGCAGCTTGTTCTAGGACTGAATAATCTTCCATATAAAGTTTTTCGAACCCAGAAGATAATACTATTTCCTCTGCGGCTTTAGATACGGACCTTGACCTCTTTCTCGCTGCATAAATCTTTTTACCCACGGGAGGGCAATGCTTGGTTAAACCTAAACCCAAACAAAAATCTCTTATGTTTTTGATATTCTGGTCGGGATGACTAACGCTCCCACGATTACCTACGTAATTTTGAAAATCTATGGAACTATTAATTTTATAAATAGTATTTTTTTCAATAGGTAAAACCCTGTCTTTAACCCCTACTAGCTCTAAATATTCATTAATATATTTTATTCTCAGATCTTGCTCGTCAAAATATTTAAACTTAAGTGATCCATTAGAAGATCTAGCAGAGTAAAAAGCTATCTTACAATCTTTGCCTTCCACTTCCTCCAGAGCGTTAAGGATGTTCGGCATGGCTTCTGTTAGCCAATGGCTATAATTTAAATAGTTATTGGAAACCGTGGTGTGTATTAATAATAATTTATTTATTTTTTCAACGGGAGAACCCTCGGGCAAATCTTTATTTATGACAAAACTTGAAGATCTTTTTACATTAAAAAATAATTCCTTATAAGCTATTTTATGATTCCTGCATAGATGATTAGGAGTCTTAAGGCTGCTCACGGTTTTCGTATGTATGTCTACCGTATGCCACTGCATCTTTTCCCTTACGTGAAAAAACATAGTTTCTGCTCCAAAACCGCAGAAGACCTTTTGTCCCGGATAATCTGTTAAATAACTTTCCACGATCATTTTACCCTTCTCCCAATGAGCAGGTGTCCTATTTTTTCCATACCTTTGCAGGTCTAATTTAGCCCCGCCACATTGATGCCGACTAAAAATTTTTAAGCTTGGGATTCTTTCATTTATTATCTCATAGTCTACCTCGTCTAAGCCTTCGTATTTTTCCGTTACGATTAAATCGTTATAGTTTTCTTTTAGATTTTTGTAGATACCTTTAAGACTCTCTTCGTTTTTATATATAGAGAATACGCCACATAGATATCTTTTGTCTGCAGAAACAATATCATTCTCCTCTAGAATCTCGTTAGGTATAAATTTTCTTATATCCCCCCAGATGATATCTAAATCACAGTGTCCCCAAAAATCATACCCTTCAAGATATTCTTCAAAAATTTTGCCATACGCAGGTTTAAAATCACACAGCTTATAGGGCTTTCTCATGTTTATATCTAGCTCCATTTTTTTGCTGGCTAGCTCATTAAACTTTTTCAAGTTGAAGTTTATAAACTTTATATTTTTTTCCTCATGAGTCTCCTCTCTATCTGTGAAAATTATCCAGTTTATATCTTTATTATAATTCGCGCTCTCCTTGAAGAGGGAGAAATAATAAGGGAGGTCCCCGAAGTAAACAGAAACTAAAGCTATGGATTTCATGACTGTCTTGCCTTCACGATTTCCATCACCTCCATTTTCCTAGGCAAAGTTCTTACGAAGTTTGCATGATGAAGGTAGAGATTTTTAGGTATATATTCATGCGTGACGGCTCCCCACTCATGCCCGCCAGTAACCATTCCCGTGTTAAAATATTTTTTATTTAAGCTAGACCAATTAACCATCCCTTTATTTATATTTAGGCATATTTGGTCCGCAACGTCATCATTACTAACATCTATACAATTCTGCATAGATTCAAAAAGTGAGATTATTTTTTTACTACATTTAAAGATAAAAAAGCCGGAACACAAACTGTGCCCCTTCTCCACTAGCCATTGCCTGCTTGCGGATTGCTGAGCTACTAGATCATAGTTTTTTGCTTTCTTAAGAATATTACTTTTAAAGTTCCTGAAGAACTGTATATCTACATCGCTGAAGATTAAGTAGTCTCCATAATTTTTAATGGCTTCATTTTTATAGAATTCTATTTTATTAATTTGGGTTCTTGCCCACCCGTGCGTATGATAGATACCACGACTAACGTATTGATCTCGTTGCTCGCTCACCCCTAGAGTAAAGTCTTTGTTTTTATTTATAGTATCGAAAGAGGGGAGAAAGTATTTATTAAAAATTTCCTCGTGAGATGGGGTGTAGAATGCTAAAATTTTAAGTGTGGATTTCATTCTGCGCGTTTATAAAATAGGTGTCAAAACCTTTCCTATTTATATTAGCAGTAAATCCAAAATTTTCAACCATATGTTGGGTAAAACCTTTGTTCAGCCAGAGATATTTCTTGTCATGCTCTACCCCAAATTTTTTCTCTAAACACTCGACCGCAATTGTCCTGTTGTATCTTGAAGAGGGATTCTTAGTGTTTGTGTATGCTTTTGTATCAAAATGCCTTACGTGATAGATGCAATTATCAAGTCTTATCGGTGTGTTTTCGGGCTGGCTAGACTTCATAAAATGTGGATAGGTCAAATCCCAAAGCTCTGCCCCTAAAAGGAAATCTGGAATTTCAGATCTATTTTTAACCCACCAAGCTTTAGAAAAGCATATCAAATCCACATTGATTCCGAACGGGGGGATAACCATAAGATCTCGCTCGGTAAATTTTTTTAAAACTTTTTCGCCATTTATAGTTTCGAAAGCTTGTTGAAAGCTTATGTCTTTTCTCTGAGCGAAGAAAGCTTCACTATGTTCTAGAATTTTTTTAGCTCTTTCTATAAAGTCCGTGCATACAAATATATCTAAATTAGAAAGAATCATATAATCATTCTTTTTCATTGTTGAAAATCTGTAATTGATTATATCTTTTATGAAGATTAATTTTCTTTCCGTGTCGCCGAGCTCTGTTTCTGAATTCCTAGAAAAAGCGGATTCATGTATGTGGTTTTTTCTTACCTTGATATTATCCCACGATTTTAGCGCTGCAGAATATATTTCTGCTCGCTGCTTGTTCTTGCTGGCAAACAAGCAGGTTGTGTGATAGAAAGCCATGCGTTATTTAATGCCAATTCTTCTCTTAATCCTATCTATTTCATAACGGTCTCTGTCGTCTAAATTTTGCCTAAGGATATCGTCTATCTTATGGTTTTGTCTAACAGCTTCTACCCCGCGAACCATTCTAGATAGTGTCCCAGTAGAACCCCACATTGGGAAGAATATAGGGATAAGTTTGATAACGATATTGACGACAACTAAGAAGACAATTATGCCAACAAGCCAATATACCCAACCGACAAGATCATCCCATTTCTGTGCGAGCCTAGAATTCTCTCTGCCTATGGCGAGGAGCCTATTCTCTGCGTCTTGGAGTTTGCCTTCAGAAGTTTCAAGTTGAGATTGAATCGAAGAAAGCTCTCTATCTTTTTTGCTTAACGCCTCCTGTCCTTCTTTTCTGGTTTCTTCATTTTCAGAAAGAAGATCTTCTATGATTTGCTCCATATCGAGGGCGTCATCTATAGGGGGCGGCGGTAAAGATAGTTGGGTTCTATCATTCATTTTCTCCGCCACATTCAGGGGGTCTTGTACAGACTTCTTTTCTTCTTCGTCAGATATTCCTGCAGCGGCCTGCTGGGCTTTTTCTATAGCCTTGTCTGTCCCGTGAGCGTAAGCTGCTGCCGCTTCGACCTCGGCGTCTTTAAGATTTTGGGTGTTATCTTTATTTTCTTTGACCGAGTTTTCCGCTCGCTGCCACTGGCTCCAAGGGCTAACACAGCTAACGGAGAAAATTAAAATTGATGCCAATAATGCTTTTATTTTCATAATTATTATAATCTTATTTATGAGTAAATACAAAAAAAAACGAGCGTAACCACAGTTACACTCGCTTCAGTCACAAAGCTGCAGATTAATTATTCAAAGACTTCAATAAGACTTCGACGGCACCATCCACAGTTCTATGCTCTTGGTAGGTCAGTCTAGAATTTCTAGCGATTCCCACCAATAGATTAAGGGCATCCTCAACAGACATCTGCTTTTGTTCTCCGTCAGCATCACTCTGAACCTCTTCTTGGGGTGTTTCAGTTACTTCTTGATTTTCGGTATTTTCGTCACTCATATACGATATAATAGCACTGTCTTAGTTATTTTCAAGATTATTTTTCAAATTTTCTACTTCCTCCTTGAGGGTCTCTATGGCCTTATTTTGCTCCTTTATAGCCTCTACTAAAATGGGTAGCATTTTAATCAAATTGATAGCTTTGTGCCCGTCCACCTTCGCTACTAAATTTGGACATACTTCCTCCACTTCTTGAGCAATAAAACCAACCTGTCCGGTGGTGCCTGCGGTATCGTATCGTGTATGTTCTGGGTCGTTTTGCTTTGCGTCCTTTCTCCAGTTAAAGGTTACCCCGCGAAGATTATTAACGATACTTAAGCCTGCCCCTTCTGAAATAGTTTCGACTTCTTCTTTAAGGTCTCTGTCAGAAATGTAATATGTGTCTCCAGCAAATCCAGAGTCACCGTTTACATAAAACCTCATTTTTTTGTCTGCCGTGGCCGTGTCTCGCATTTCAATGTTCTCATACTCCACAATAAGGTTGCCGCTCTCATTTATACCAAAGATGCTGTTTGTTCCCAATATTTGATCGCTAGCAGTTGTGACCGGCAAAGAAGTTTTTCCATTCCCGATGACTATACCGCTCGTGTCGGGTTTGCTATTGTCTGGATTTATAGCGAGAATTCCATCTGACAATATACCCTTGCCGACAATCAAGTTTCCTTCAACGCCGGCGTTTCTCAAGCATATTAATCCAAATTCCCACAAGCCTGCGGAAATTTCATTTCCCTCTCCATCCCGCTCTGGTATGCAAGAACCACTAGCATTGTCGGGATCGCATTTATATTTCGGAGCGTTTCTATCATAATAATGCAGCCAATCGCAACAAGGGTTAGATGCATCACCAAAGTCGTCATTCATTTTCTGGTTCTTGTCATCCACCGTACCGCAAACCATATATGGAGTTGCTATGCCGCAGCTTTTCTGACTGTATAAAGAATTGCTTGTTCCCGTGCCCTGAACCCATAGATTGAATTCGCCCCCCGGCATTGTTAGCCCGCCCTGAGCTTGCTCGGCTGTCGTGAACATAAATGATGAACTTGCAATTCCTCCGCCAAAAATCATATGAGCATAAGGATCAGCATTCCACGTCGGCCCCACAAAAATGCCCCAATGCTGCTGCATAGCTTCGCTTGAGGTGTTAAGACCCGAGTATGTGGCATAACTGTGAATCCCTAATTCTCCCAATTGAGCAACTTTCGTTCGGCTTCTACCGGTGCCGTCATCTTGAAAAAGGTTAGAGAATGAATTAGTCCAATTCCCTCGTCCATACGGCTTAACAGCCACCCCGCCCTCAAAAACTGCAGAGACTCGAGTAAAATTCCACCGATCTGCGTGGGCGTCGTAATTATAAACAAAAGGATTGGAACTGGTCCCGTTACCCGTGACCCAAACCAAGGGGTTACGCGCACCGGTGTTAAAAATAAGTTCGCCATAGGCATTTGTTTTTAAGATCTTGCTTACGCCTGCAACGGTTGAAGCAGTTTGTCCGGAAGTACCGTTCCAATTGACGTCTGTATTTGTAGTATAAGCTGGCACCGCCCACGTTCCATCGCCACGCAAGAACTTAGTACT
>CAZYHH010000112.1:0-9727 GCA_964647295.1 uncultured Pseudomonadales bacterium | reverse complement strand
ACACACCTGAAGAAAGTGCGAAACGCTATGTGGATGCCATAGGCGGTGCCGATGTCGTTGTCGAAAGAGCACAAGCGGCTTTTGCGGAAGGTGATTACCGCTGGGTTACCGAACTTTTAAACCATGTTGTCTTCGCTGAACCGGGGCATGAAGGAGCACGACTCCTCCAGGCAGATGCTTTTGAGCAACTTGGTTATCAGGCTGAGTCTGGCCCCTGGCGTGATTCCTACCTGGTGGCGGCATTGGAACTTCGAACTGCAGGGAAAGGTGTTGGCGCCAACGTGCGCGGCATCACTGATCAACTGGACGTGGATATGTTATTCGACTTGATCGGCGTCCGCTTGCGAGATAACGATGTCGGTGATGCAGAAGGCACCGTTAACTGGTCATTTACCGATGTAAACGAAGATCACGTATTGGGACTTGCACATCGCACAGTTCACCATCGACCGGGAACAACCGATGACAATGCGACAGCGAGCATCAGGAGCACAAAAGAAGATGTTGCAGCTGTATTGCGCGGTGAACGGTCAGTTAATGACATGCTAGATTCCATCGAGCTGACTGGGGATACAGGACTGGTCAGGTCGATCTTTTCCAGCCTGGACACTTTCAGCGGCATGTTTGGAATTGTTGAACCTTAGATGAGGGTAGAAGTTTAGAGGGTTGCGCTTGTCTCCATAGACTAGGATTAACTGCCGGCGGGACCTCGTTGGTCAAAAAGTTAGACTGACTCAGATCAATCGCGATTGATCCACCACTTCTTCGTATTGCCAGCGGATCTAGCGTGCCAATAAATCCTCTCTGGGAATTTTCGAAGCCCCTTCGATCGCTAAATGGTAGGCAGTTGATAACGTACTGCTGCTATGATTTCGATAGCTTTTTCTGGTGGCGCATGATGGATCATTGGTCTCTCCGGCAATTTGGTTTTAGCTGGATTTGTTTCTCATAGCTGAAAAATAGTCGTCGGCGGCAGATTTGACTTTGGGTGCAAGAAGCAGAGCAGATAATGTGGTTGGTATTGCCATCAAAGCGAAACATCCATCGATTAAACCGACCGCTGCGTCTAGCGAAACGATGGAAGAAAGGACAATAAACAGTATAAAAAAGTAACGGTAATTTGAGGTATGTCGGGCACCTAAAACAAAACTCGCACACTGAGAGCCATAGAAAGAATAGGTAAAGATCGTCGTTGTTGCGAAGCAAAGTACGCAGATGAATATGATGACCGTTCCTGCTGGACCAAGCAGGGAAGCAAAAGCAGAGGCGGTCAGCGTTACACCTTCGCCATTTTCGTTAAGCCAGACACCAGAAATTATGATCATCAGTGCGGTTGCCGTGCAAATCAAAAGCGTATCGATGATGGGTCCTAGCATTGCCACAAGACCTTCTCTGATCGGCTCCGCGGTTTTTGCCGCTCCATGAGCCAGAGACTCGGTGCCAATACCAGCCTCGTTGCTATAGGCGCCTCGCTGAACCCCATAAATGATCATTGCCATTAGACTACCGCCCGCGATGGATTCTCCGCTAAAGGCATCTTTAAAAATCAATCCGATTGCGCTGAGAATTTGGTCTGAATTAAGAGCTAAGGCAATCGATATCGATGCAATATAAAGGAGAGACATTGAAGGCACTAATGCTGCTGCTACGTTAGCGATTCTTTTGAGCCCGCCCAGGATTACTAGCCCTACCAGGGTTGCTAGCAAGATCCCGCAGGCAAAATTAAAAGTCATCGGGGACACCGTCTCGGCAAGCCCTAACTCAGGGGCGATCACTTCTCTTATGATTTGAATCAGCTGGTTGCTCTGAAGGACCGGTAAACACCCGACCATTGCGGTAATCGCAAAAAAGTAGGCTAGGAAATGATATTTTTTCGGTAGCCCTTCCCTAATGACGTACATCGGTCCACCTTGCAGGTCACCATTAGAATCCTTGCCGCGGTACATGACCGCCAAACTGCAGGTGAAGAATTTTGTGGCGATTCCGAGAATAGCGGTCATCCACATCCAGAAAATTGCGCCCGGCCCTCCGATTTTGATCGCCAATGCGACTCCAGCAATATTGCCCATGCCGATGGTACCGGCAAGCGCAGACGAAAGGGCCTTGAAGTGGCTTATATGGCCAGGGTCGGAAGGCTTATCGAAACGCCCCAACAGTAGTTCAATCGCGTGGCCCAGATAGCGAAAGGGCGCTAAACGGGATTTGACTAAAAAGAAGAAACCACCACCTAATAGCAGAAAGAGCAGCCATGGTCCCCAGGCGATATCCGCGAATCCCGATGTAATAAGCTCTACATGATCGAGCATAAGCTTGATCCTACCCAGCCAAGATAATTGTGTTTGATGGTGCCCATTTTTTGGGTCAATTGATAGGTTTTGCCCGCCAATTGGTGAATTAGGTAATGGCAGTTTTAGCCATAGGTGTGGGGCTGATTTTTGAAGGAATTAGTTGGCTCTTATTTAGGTTGGAAAGTCGGCAGACAGGCTGGTACTATTTCCCGGCTTCTCGTGCCAAGTTTTCTTGCTTGTGCTTATAGTCGGTTCGGGCGAGTAAACGAGAGATAAGAATATTAATTATGCGGGATCGTCAAAAGGAATAAAGAAATGACCTATCGGCTTCTTGGGATTGTATTGTCAGCGTTGATATTTTGCTTGTCGGCTAATGTGTATTCAGCGTCTACTACTCAGCGCGCTACGTCGGTGAGTGCTGGCACTTCTTCAACTGGTTACGTCGGAGAACAAGAGGTCGAGATAACACGATTGCAGGCGGGGCGGGTCCTGTATCCCAAATCCGCGCAGCGCAGAAATATTGAAGGGGCAGTAACCATCGAGTTCAACATAGGCATAAATGGCACCGTATCGTCCGCGTATATCGTCGAAGCGAATCCTCCGGGTCGCTTTGATAGCTCGGCGTTGAGGTATGTTAATACCTTTGTCTATGAGCCTTATCGCCAGAATGGAACACCGGTTGAGGTAGAGCGAATTACAGTAACAATACCTTTCAGGTTGAGGTGATCTGAAGCGCTACGAAAAGAAGGATTTACAACAATAATAAGACTATTTGAAGGCTCAAGAAGAAAATGAAGATTAGTACGCTAATCGTGGTGATGGGGGTCATCGGGGCATTTACAGCCGCGGCGGTTACTCTCTTTCAGATGACAAATGTCCAGGAATCTCAGGCGCGTTCCTATAACGCCATCAATACACAATTATATGCGTCTGCCTGGACCAACAAGAGTGAGCAAAGCTGGCTTGGTTACCTGGATCAATATAACCCCGATGGGTTCTCCGAAGATTATGAGGGTATTTTTACGCCTGACTCGGAAGTGACCACGGAACCAGGGTTTATCTATAACTCGATCAGGTCTGGTGCCTATGAAGATGCCCGATTTGCTCTTGATGACCTCTTCTTTTTTGAACTCGAGGAACAAAGACTCAGTTTTGTAATGGTCTACGACCTAGAGGGCGCGCTGATTTATTGTGGATACGCGACGGATTTTCCGGTGGGTGTGGATCCTTGTAGTGGCACGGCGAAAGCAGATTTTCAAGATGATCTTACCGGTTTTTTAACCAAAACTGTTCGTTCGAAAAGGCAGATCGTTCGTGTTGATGACCTACAGGGTGTGAGTACCTCTACCTTTAACCAAACATTAATATTCCCGATTAAGGGAGAGGACAGACGGCCGATTGCTGTGGCGATTATGGGACGTAACGTCTTTGCGAATTTGGAGCTATTTGAAGAAGAGTACGCGGTTCGCACGGCGGTCAGTGCGGACGACATTGATATATCCCTAGAGGAATATGGTATTGGCGGGAGTGAAGGAGATTATGCGACGCCGATGGCAGATCTTATATCAAGATCTAAAGAGCTGTTGACTGAGGGCGGTTCCTCGCAGACAGCTTCTGATAATGTTTTGCGGCATTCGATGACCGCTTTACCGATCAGTGTCTACAGTTCTACCGGCATAGGTAGGTTGCTGATTTTTACAGATCAAGATGCAATTTATGCCGAGCTGGATGATGCCCAACAAACGATATTCTTGCTTTGGGCTGCGCTTATCGTTGCAATTTCTGGAGCGTTGGCATGGATTACTACTTTGGCCTTTAGAGGAATCCTCAAGTCCATCGATGTGCTTAATGCATTGACCGAGCAACAACAAAGTGGCCAGCGTTTTGAAGAGGTCGAGATGCCGACAAATTCGGGAGTCATTGCTGCGGTCACGTCAAATGAATCAGAGGTCCCGCAGTTGATATCCGCCCTTTCGAGCTATAAGGAGGCGTTGCTGTCGAATAGACAGGCAAGCCGAGAAAACCGAGAGCGCAGATTGCAGCGAGATGAAATTATTGCTGAAAAAATGCGTGTGCTTGCGGATCAACTCGAAGGAGAAGCTAAAGAAAGCATGCTTCAAGATGTGAAGCAGCTTCAAACCGTTGATGAGACAGCGAGCGAAGAAGAGAGAGAAGCCCAGTCGGTTGAACTGATGTCGACGGCATTTTCGAAAATGTCTGATGAGGTAAACAACTTAATCGAATTAAAGACGGCTGATGCGATTGTTGCACGTGATGAGGCGATGGAGGCTAAAGAACAAACTGGAAGATTCTTTAATAATATGAGCCACGAGCTTCGCACGCCGCTCAATGCGATCATTGGCTACAGCGAGATATTGTATGAAGACTGTGAAGATGAAGGCTACGATGATCTGATGCCTGACCTTAAAAAGATCACTAATTCGGGCAAGCATCTGCTTGAGTTGGTCAACGAGATTCTCGATATCGGAAAAATTCAGTCTGGCAAGATGGAGTTTTTTGCAAAGAGTTTCGATTTGGGCGAGACGTTGGATATGGTCAGAGACATCACCTCACCTCTGGCTGACAAAGCCGCCAATAAGTTTGTAATTGATTTTCCTGACGATCTTTCAGGAACCATGTATACCGATGAAGGCAAATTGCGACAAAACCTGAACAATATTTTGAGCAATGCCTTCAAGTTCACTGAAAATGGAACAATTACACTGTCGGTCTCCGAATCAGTGGTTGAGGGTATCAACATGGTTGATTTTACGATCAGTGATACTGGGAGAGGGATGACCCAGGACTTCCTCGAAACCATCTTTGATGAGTATTCTCAGCAAGCCGGTACGTCCACTGCGAGTTCGGATGTCCAAAAAAGTACTGGCCTGGGGATGGCGATATTGGCCAAGTATGTTGAGATGGCAGGCGGTACAGTTCGCGTAGAGAGCGAACTCGATGTTGGGACCACATTTTTTATGAGCATGCCCAGGCGGTATGACGATGGAGGGGTAGAAAGTGAAGATGACGAGCTTTCTAAGGCGATCCAGAACCTAAAAGCAGATTCATTTGTTGTCATGATAGACGATGATAAAAACATGCATGATGTCGCAAAGAGAACGCTCGGGAAGGCCGGGATCAATGTGATCGGCGCCATGGATGGCGAAAGTGGTTTGAATGTGATCAGAGAAAACAAGCCATCGTTGATTTTGCTCGATGTTTATATGCCAGGCAGGGAGGGTTGGTCGATCTTATCGGAAATCAAGGCCGACCCTGAGCTCAAGGATATACCGGTATGTATGGTGACGCAGCTTAATGAACAGGATTATGCGAAGTCGTTAGGTGCCAACGGTTACTTCACCAAACCGATTGATCGCGAAGTCTTTGTGACGGAAGTGTTGAAATTGCTGGATACGCAAGAGGGCTCTAATCAAACAATATTGGTAATTGACGATGATGCGAACACTCGCGATCTATTAAAGCGAATACTTTCCGAAGAAGGGTTTGACCCGCAAACCGCAAAAGATGGTTTGGATGGGCTAGAGACCTTGGATCATCTAAGTTCGATTGGTAAAAATCCATCTCTGATTGTCTTGGATATATCGATGCCTCGAATGGATGGCTTTCAGTTTCTCGATGCGTATGCAGATAAGGTCAAAGCGGGTGAACACGTCCCAGTGATTATTTTCTCTGGTAAGGATATGACGTTAACGCAGAGAGATTTTCTTAATAATTTTGAGAATGTTATCGGGATTTTTGCCAAAGGCGACCTTCCTAATTTGGCTAGCTTCATTCAACGACACCATGAAGATGATGGCCAAGAAAGTGCTGGGGAATCAAAAGCAAGCTAGCACTTTATTATAACTACTAGTAAACACATGATGAGGTCCGTTCAAAGTCTGATATGAGGGTATTTGATCTAGAGAGAATCAGGAACCGCCTCTCCCCAGGATATATGAGATATTCTGTGTCGGTTCGCACGCGCAATAGCCCGCTTTTCATATTGTTCTTGGTTTTTGTCGCGATCGGTCTTTTCACGTTACTCGGAATGAGTGCTTACTTTTTTGGTCTGTTAGAACCAGAAGCCTTAAAGGCAGAAGGGATATCCGGTGATTACGACTCTGGATTCGTGGATTCTTTCCTGTGGTCGCTAAAGCATATATTAGATCCTGGAGCTTGGTCTGAGGACTATTCGGCTCCCTTAATGATCACGCTAATCGGTTTTCTAAATACGATCGTTGGATTAATGATCGTCGGTATGTTGATCGGTTTTGTCGTAAATTTTATTCAAAACGCGATGGATGAGCTCAAGAGAGGATCGATTGACGTGCACGAAATCGATCATTTTTTGATATTAGGTTGGAATCGAAAAGTTCTGTCAATTTTGACTTTTCTTGAAGCGCTCAATAAACGACAAGCGGTGGTCTTGCTTTCTAATGCCGATATAGATTTAGTCTCTGAAGAAGTCCGTCACGTCGAGAGAAATTTTAAGCATGTGACGGTGATACCTCAGCACGGGTCTCCCACATTGGCTGCTGAGCTAGAGCGGGTTTCGATTCGAGAGAGCAGCTCTGTGGTTTTGTTGGCGGATGAGGTAGATAAAGGCAGTGACCAATCCAACGACATCCCGACGATCAAGTCATTAATGCAGCTCGATAATGTAGCTTGGCATGGGAGAAGGCCTAATATCGTCGTCGAGGTCGCCAATAAGGAAAACTTGGACCTTGTCGAATTGGCTTCGACTGTTAGCGTGCCAGTAGTGTCTAGTGCTGATTTCGTGAGCAAGACGCTCGTCCAATGTGCTAGATATGAAGGCTATGCAGAGGTCTATTCGAGTATCTTCGCTTTTGAAGATAATGAGATTCAGATTAGAAAAATGGATGGCATCGACGGGAAATTATTTGGTGAGCTGGCGGAGCAACTTGAAAGCGCCATCCTGCTTGGAGTGAGCTGGACAGAGGTTAAAAATGGTGTCGAAAGACGGGTTGCTATATTAAATCCCGAGCCAGATTACGATCTCGTGGAAGACGAAGAGCTTATCGTGCTAGGTGAGACCATGAGCGAGCTACTCGAATATCGCCACGAGGATGTCCACGAGATAATCGAATTTGAAGCCAAGCCTTACGAACGCCCAAACTTGAAAAAGGCGTTGATCCTTGGGTGGAATGACAATATTTATCAGACGCTTCTTGAGTTTGATGGCCATGCGGTGAGTCAGATCGAGATCTCGGTGGTAAGTGGGCACGAGGCTGGTTATTACGAGACTTACTTGGCTGAGCGTTCTGAAGGCGATTCATTCAAGAATATTTCTGTGAATTATCTGCAAGCGGATACGGCTGGCCAGGAGGTACTTAAGGGGCTCGAGGTCGATTCCTATGACGTGGTGGTGTTGTTGGCAGATGAGTCCCATGCGGCGTATGACCCAGATTCTAGAACCGCATTGACGTTGCTTATCTTGAGACAGTTGAAAGCGGATTCAGAAGGCCATTTTCCAAAGGTGGTCGCAGAGTTTTATGATCAAGATTCGCAGGCATTGTGTGTCGAGACTCCATTAACTGACGCGGTGATAAGTCCTGAATTTGTCAGTATGCAGCTGACCCATTTAGCTCGAGAGCCTGTTCTAGCATCAATTTATCGAGAACTGTTGAGTGCAGGTGGGATAGAGATTGCACTACGTCCAGTCGAGTGTTACGTACCACTAAATCAAGATCTGACATTTCTTCGAGTGATTCAGGCGACTCAATCAGAAAATGAAATTGCCTTGGGTGTGCGGTTGGCAGATGCTGTCGAGCCGTTATTGAACCCGACTAATAGTACGCGGTTCAACTTTCGCGAAGGAGATCTCGTGGTAGTGTTGGCGCAGCAGGTTTATTCCTAGTATATTCACCCTCAGAAGTTTGGGGCAGGCTAAGGAAAACAATAATGAGTAAAATTCTAATCGTCGAAGATAATGAAATGAATAGAGACATGCTTTCACGCCGGCTCACCAGGAAGGGGTACGAAATTGAAATGGCCGTCGATGGACAAGAGGGACTGGACAAGATGCGCTCGTGGACGCCTGATTTGGTGTTGATGGATATGGGATTACCCGTCCTGGATGGTTGGGAGGCGACCTCTCAAGCAAAAGCTGATGCAGAGTTGTCCAGTATACCGATTATCGCGTTAACTGCTCATGCGATGGAGGAGGATCGGCAAAAGGCGCTGGCGGCAGGTGCCGACGACTTTGATACGAAGCCAGTGAATCTTGCGGGGCTTATTGAAAAGATAGAGAAGCAACTCAACGGCTAGGCTTTTTGAGAGGCTCTAATTTGGTTTATAGAGCCTTGGCAACGTGATTTCTTGCGGCATTCACAATCTGTACGAAGGTATAGTCTTTCAGCTTGGGGTGACTAGTTTGGATTGTCTTTAAAAATTGGATCTCGAGCTCCCCCATATTTTGTGAGATCTGATTGGAATCGTTGTCGCTTAGCGAAGCGTAAAGCGAGATGCCATACCAGAACATGAATTGCAGATCATCCATATTTTCTATTATTGTCTGTACAAGTTCGAGGCTAGCTTGCATATGATCTTTGGTCTCTTGTGCTGCGATAGCCTTATCTACTTCTTCACATTTCAATCGCACTAAGGTCACGATATCGACTTGCGATTCTTTTTCTTCGACCTTCGCTAGGTCATTGACCATGAACTCATTATTTTTTCGCAGTAGATGCCAGACTAATTGACTAAGCGTTCGGCGCTCTTCAGCCGATACGTTGAAATCTGCTCCAAGGACAAGGATGGCTAGAGTGAGTCCTGGGGCCCTATCACTTAAACTCTGCACAAATTCTCCTACTACTCACGTATCTATCTTTGTTTAATCTTTTGGTCAACGTTGAAGGCCTTATCGTTGCTGTTGATGGGTCCTTTCCAAGGCGCCTATTCTAACATTGATGTAAGAAAAATAGAGTCCTGGAAAAAAAAAGATCTGGAATACGGATTAGCGAAGGTTGCCGAAAAAGATTCGAGCGAAATTTTTTGGAAATCTGAAAATTTGATTGTATTTGTGACAGCTAGCAAAGATTTTGTTAGGTTTAAGGAAAGATAAACTAGGAAAAATCCGATGGTAGATGCGCCCAGCCTGCAAGAGTGGCAGACAAAGTACGAAGAGTGGAAGGGTTTTGCGGTGCCGCTGTTTAAGGAAGGCAAAGCAAAAGATGCGATGGCACAGTATCCGTGGTTTACGACACAGGGTGAACCGTTTACTAAGCTTAATAAGCCCATTTCCCAAGCGAGAGTGGGGTTGATCACGACGGGTGGATATTCTATTGAAGGTGAACAGGAAGCGATGAGGGCGTACCCTACTTTTGGTAATGAAATACCTCAGGTTAGACAAATACCTGTAGATGTCGATCGATCAAAGCTGAGAATCGACCATCCCGGTTATGATCATAAGTACGCCG
>CAZYHH010000111.1:0-9789 GCA_964647295.1 uncultured Pseudomonadales bacterium | reverse complement strand
GGTCGTGATCGAGCATCCACTGTCTGGGAGAAAATCCCTGTACGTGAATCCAGGATTTACGCTTAGATTTGAAGGTTGGACGGACGAAGAATCTGAGCCGCTATTGAAGTTTCTTTATAGCCACATTACCCGTCCCGAATATACCTACCGCCATAGATGGGGCGACGGTAGCATGACTTTTTGGGATAACCGCGCGACTTGGCATTTCGCAATTAATGATTATCACGGGGAAAAAAGGCTAATGCACAGGATCACTCTTGAGGGCGAGCCATTGAAAGCTGCCGTCGGTTGATGATTTCTCTATGGCTTTTCCAGAATTAATCAACGGATATAAAAAAAATGTCTTGGGCTACTGTGATCCGCTTTCGATTGTCGCAGGTAAAAAACTCCGCTTTAAGTTAAGTACGCAAACGCCAGGACCGGTCGAAATAGAGTTGGTTCGCTTGATCAGCGGTGACGATCGTCCTCATGGCACGGGGTTGATTGAAGAAAAAGTATTGGCCGATTTGCCGAAACAAATTGATCTCGACTACCAGAAAGTAGTTTCTGGTTCATACGCCTATTTTGATATGCCTGAAGTCCAGGAGCTTGAACTCGTATTTTTGTTTCATCCGACGTTGTTAAAGGATCAAGCTCAAACGTTATTCAACTTTTCGGGACTGCGTCTATCCTTTTCAAAACACGGTTTTCGGTTGGAGTCGAAAGAAAATCAAATCGAAATCAAGTTGCAGTCGAGGCTCGACCGTTGGTATCGAGTGGAACTCTCGTCTGGTCGAAAGACCATCACGTTTACGAGATTGCCTGTAGGGCCAGGAGAAAAAGAGCAGAGGGATATTTTTTCTATTGAAGAAATACTTCATGTTTCGGCAGGGACATGGTATCTCGCATGCCTTCGGCCAGGTTCTGAGCATTTCAATGGGAGACTTGAGGGGTTTTTGATTAAAGATTCTTCGAATATCGTCGCTAGTTGGGATTTTTCACGAGATATTCCTAGTAATCGGGTACTGGATACTTCGGGAAATAAGCGTCATGGGCAATTGCGACAGACGCCAACCCGAGGGATAAGAGGATTTGCCTGGGACGGTACTGTTCAGTCTTGGGTAGATAATCCCGAGCATTATGCTGCGATCCACTTCCATGAGGACGACCTAACCGATGCTGATTGGGAGGATAGTCTCGTTTGGCGATTGCCTGAGGATCTGCCTAGTGGGCAATATGCTTTGAAACTAGTCCAACATGACAGTGAAGATTACGTTGTCTTTTTTGTCCGACCTAGCCTAGGGCGGAAAAAATCTGAGATTCTATATCTGGTGCCTACTGCGACGTATTTAGCCTATGCAAATCACCGCATGAATCTGGGAGAGGGCGGGGGCATGGCCTCAATTTCAAAATCGCTTATTCGAAATGCAAACGACGCGTACCTTCATGGTCACAAAGAGCTAGGTTATTCACTCTACGAACATCATGACGATGGATCTGGCGTTCATATGTCTTCTCGCCACCGGCCGGTCCTTAATCTTAAACCGAGAAATGGGACATGGGCATTTAACGCCGATACCCATATCACTGCATGGCTAGAGACGCGGCCCGAGAGTTACGACGTGTTGACCGATGAAGATCTTCATCTGGAGGGATTTGAATCGATACAAGATTATCGGGTGATCATAACTGGTACGCATCCTGAGTACTGGTCAACCGCTATGCTAGATGGACTAGAAGAGTGGCTCGAGAAGGGTGGGCGACTGATGTACATGGGCGGGAATGGGTTTTATTGGCGAATCGCCTATGACCCAAACGATGCGGGCATAATTGAGGTACGCCGATCAGAAGATGGAGTTCGAGCGTGGATTGCCAAGGAGGGTGAGTATTACCACCAGTTTAGCGAAGAATACGGTGGTTTGTGGAGACGCTTGGGTCGACCGCCTAACCGGTTGGTCGGAGTGGGTTTTGCGGCACAGGGGTTCGATGGAGGTACCTACTATCGGGTTCAAAAAGGCGCATTGGAAAAAAGAGCGGCGTTTATCGTGAAAAATCTTGAGACAATAGATGATGTCTGGGGCAACTTCGGCAATCAGGGAGGTGGTGCTGCTGGAGAAGAAATTGATCGATGGGATGAGTCATTGGAGTCACCCTCTCATGCGATTATTTTAGCCAGTTCCGAAAATCATAGACCCGGCATGTTGCGAGTCAAAGAGGAGTTGTTTTCTTTGCCCGCCCCGGCAAGTGATTCGCGAGTTCGAGCAGATATGACGTTTTTTGAAACTGCCTCAGGGGGAGCTGTTTTCAGTACCGGTTCGATTTCCTATGCGGGGTCTCTTTCGCATAATGAATATGAGAACAATATCGCTCAGATAACCAATAACGTGTTGGATCGATTTATTGATCCTGAGCCTTTTGAGTTTCCAAATTAGGTTGTTAGTTCTTCGAGACCCAAAAAATATTTGAGCGATTCCGGGTTGGCCAAGGCCGAAGTGTTTTTGATCTTTCTACCATGAATCTGATCGCGGACCGCGAGCTCGGCAATTTTACCGCTCATCGTTCTGGGGATATCGACTACCGCAACGACTTTTGAAGGCATGTGCCTAGGCGAGGCGTGGTTCCTGATTCGTTGGGTGATCGCGGTTTTCAGTTCATCGGTGAGTCTTTGCTCTGGCCTTAAAACGACGAATAACACGACACGTACATCGTTGTCCCAGGACTGGCCAACGCATACCGAATCGACGACTTCTTCGAAAGTTTCTACCTGTCTGTATATTTCTGCGGTGCCAATGCGAACGCCGCCTGGGTTTAGGACCGCATCGCTCCGACCATGTATGATATATCCGCCATTTTTTGTCCTTTCGCCAAAATCTCCATGGACCCAAATGTTCTCAAAATGGTCGAAGTAAGCGCTTAGGAATAGTTCATTGTGCGGGTCATCCCAAAAACCAATCGGGCAAGAAGGGAAGGGCATCGTACAGACTAGTTCGCCCTTTTCTTCTATAATTGAATTGCCGTGATCGTCCCATATGTCGACGGCCATACCCAGTCCCGCACTCTGCAGTTCGCCAGAATAAACAGGAAGGTTCGGGTTGCCTATAATGAAACATGAGATAAGGTCCGTTCCGCCGGTCATCGAAACAAGGTGCATGTCGGTTTTGATGTCTCTATATGCATACTCAAACCCTTCCTCGGTTAAGGGCGAGCCGGTGCTAATCAGGCCTCTCAGAGTCGTTAGGCAATGGGTTTCCCGAGGTTTGATAACTTCTTTTTGAAGGTTACCTAAGAATTTTGCGCTGACGCCGAATACGGTAATTGACTCTTGATCGATCAGATCGAACAAGGTGTCCGCTTTGGGGTGAAAAGGCGAACCGTCATACAGCACGATCGTGCAGCCCGTAGCCAGAGCACTCACGAGCCAATTCCACATCATCCAACCACAAGTGGTGAAGAAAAACAGATGATCGTTTTCTGTGAGATCAAGATGCAGTTGATGCTCTTTTTTGTGTTGGAGTAGGGTGCCGCCTTGGCCGTGTATGATGCACTTAGGTTTGCCCGTCGTCCCGGATGAATAAAGGATGTAAAGAGGATGGTCAAAAGGCAGTTGTTCAAAGGTTATTGAACTTGATGGATCTAACAACCAATCATCCCACAGATGCTCAGATTCTAGTCTTTGAGTCGTTTCGGTTAGTACGGAGACCCACACGATTGTTTTGATTGAGTCTACTTGCTCGACAACGGCCCTCACTTTTTCTTTTATATCGATTGTCTTTCCGCCATAAAAGTAGCCATCACAGGCGAAAATGACTTTGGGTTTGATTTGTCCGAACCGGTCTAATGCTCCTTCGATTCCAAAATCTGGCGAGCACGATGACCAGACACCACCAATCGAAGAGGTAGCTAACATCGCAACCGTCGTTTCGATGATGTTGGGTAACCAGCCGGCTACCCGGTCACCTGCAGTGATGTAGTGGCAGAGCTTGGACTGTATTGACGCAGTTTGTTGGTAAAGTTCTTCATAGGTAGCAGTTTTTCGAGAACCATTTTCGAGGATCGAAACGAGGGCCGTCTGGCTTGAGCGATGGGATAATAGGTTTTGGGCGTAATTAAGTTTTGAGCCGGGGAACCAGCGAGCCCCTGGGAATTTATCAAGGTCTTCAACCACTACTTCACTTTTTCTGCTGGCCTGCATCTCTGAAAATTCCCAGTAATCTGACCAAAACTCATCCGGGTTTTGAATACTCCAGGCATGCAGTTCGTTGTAATTTTTGAGAACTAAGGTTCTTTTCTGAGCGACATTTCTAGTGAATTGCGTAAGAAGGCTATTGTCTATTGCTTGCGAGGATGGAGACCAAAGAGGCTTTACCATTTACCGTATCTGCCGAAAACAATTTTGAATTTCTTCTACGTAGACTTCAGGCTGCTCGAAAGCAGCGAAGTGCCCGCCACTGTCTCTCACAGACCAATAGAATAAGCCTGTGTAGAATTGTTTTGCGAAGCGCTCACTAGTTCTGAAGATTTCCCTGGGAAAGTCTGTCCCACCCATAGGCGTGGCGATCGTCTCCGTTCCTAGTCCGCCTCCAAAGCTCTCCCAGTATATCCTCGCTGAGGAAGCGCCCGCTGCGTTTAGCCAGTAGACCATGATGTTGTCGAGCATCTCATCTTTGGACAGAACATTTTCAGGGTCGTCGTTGCTGTCGGTCCATGCCCAGTATTTTTCGATAATCCATGCTGCGAGACCGATTGGTGAGTCCACCAGGCCGTAGCCGATGCTCTGGGGTC
Organism: uncultured Pseudomonadales bacterium; assembly: GCA_964647295.1. Taxonomy (GTDB): domain Bacteria; phylum Pseudomonadota; class Gammaproteobacteria; order Pseudomonadales; family Azotimanducaceae; genus UBA4421. The sequence continues at coordinate 5,028 of CAZYHH010000111.1, read as the reverse complement.
TGGTGCTTTGTTGCTTTGAATAGCCTGAGTCCCAGTCTTGGTAATACTGCCATCCTTCTAGTGCCTTTTTTTCTATTTCGGTAAGGTCGCTTGCGTTAGCGTCTGGCGGCACGACAACCATGTTTAAGTGTATTCCTTTGCAATTAGCGTCGTGTCGGGCTACCCAGGAAGTCACCAATGCTCCCCAGTCTCCGCCCTGGGCAAAATAATTTCCGTAACCAAGCCTGTCCATGAGGATTGCCCATGCAGAGGCGATTTTATCGACTCCCCAGCCCGTTACCGTAGGTTTTCCAGAAAAACCAAACCCGGGTAGAGACGGTATAATTAAATGAAAGGCATCGCCTGGAGCCCCTCCAAATTCTTGCGGTTCGGTCAGCCTTCTGATGACTTTTAGAAACTCGATGATCGAGCCTGGCCAGCCATGAGTCAGCAACAATGGTTGGGCGTTAGCATTGCTTGACGAGATGTGCATAAAATGGATATCCACTCCATCTATCTCGGTGATGAAGTTCTGATATTCATTAAGGCGATCTTCTAGCCGGTTGAAGTCGTATGTGTTTAGCCAGTAGTCCACGATATTTTCCATGTAGGAAAGAGGCACGCCCTGACTCCAATCATCTGTTGTTTCTTTTTCTGGTAAGCGGGAAAGTCTCAGCCTTTGCTTGAGGTTGTCTATGTCACCATCTTCTACGCGTATCGAGTAGGGTCTTATTTCGCTCATATGATTTTCTCCCTTTAAAGTGACGCGCAGATGTGTCCACCGTCGACGATGAGAATCGACCCAGTCATATAACGCGAAGCGTCGCTAGCCAGTAGCAAAAGAGGACCGTCCAGATCAGGGAATTCGCCTGTACGCCTCATTGGAATGCCCTTAGTGAATTCATCAGCGATTTCGCTCTCCAGTAACAAACGACTCAAATCGGTCAAAAAATATCCAGGCGCTAGCGCGTTGACACGAATATTGAATTTCGCGGCTTCAAGCGCCATGACCTCAGTCATCCGTGACATTCCGCCTTTGCTAACAGCATAGGAGAACTGGCCTTTGATGGTTCTCGAGTCTGTGATCGACGAGATCATGATCACGTTGCCTGCTTGTTGTTGGTGGCTTATGACTCTTTCTGTATAGAGCTTAGAGACCATCCAAGCAGATTTGAGGTTGGTATCTATGACGTAATCCCAATCTTCTTCTTCTGTAGTCTGGTAGGTTTTTGCGCCAGCTTCGACTCCCGCGTTATTAATGAGCACATCTACCCGTCCATATTCTGAGTAGATCTGGTCTAAAAAGTCTTCAATGCTTCCTTTTTTGGTTACGTCAAGTGTGTAAGCCATAGCGCTGCCACCAGAGGATGTGATTTCGCGAACCCGTTCCTCAAGCTTTTCGGTGCGTCGTGCTCCTAGAATGGTTGTCGCGCCCTTGCTAGCGAGTACGCCGGCAAAATGATGGCCAAATCCAGAAGAGGCGCCAGTGATCGCGATGACCTTATCGTTAATGTCAAAAGGTTCTGTCAAATTCATATCTCTGAGATTTGTCTGGTCCTAGTAGATCAGATTTACGGTGATGCATGCAATTGGCCATTATTCGAAATCAGAAGAAACGTGTTACTTTAAAGGCTGTTGATCTTAATCATCGAGGCAAATGAATACGCCCAGACGTTCTTTACTTTACATGCCAGGTGCTAATTCAAGAGCCGTGGAAAAAGCAAAATCGATCGACTGCGATGTAGTGATTTTTGATTTAGAGGATGCCGTAGCTCCGGAGTCTAAGGCGCTTGCCCGATCACAAGTAATCGAAGCTATTTCAGGTGGTGGTTATGGTCATCGCGAGCTCGTCGTCAGGGTTAACTCGCTCAATTCTGATTGGGGGTACAGTGATATTGAGGTTTTTGCTGAAGCGGATATTTCGGCCATGCTTTTCCCTAAAGTCGAGAGCGTTCATCAGCTCGAAAAAATAGATGAGGTGCTGTCCTCAACTGGCGGATCAAACTTAAAGAGATGGCTGATGATAGAGACTCCTGGTGGAGTGCTGGAGATGGAGTCGTTATCAAATCATTCATTGGTGGAAGCTATCGTGCTAGGGACTAGCGATTTAGTTAAGGAGTTACGAGCGTCTCATACAATATCTCGGAATAATATCAGTTACGCGTTGCAACGAAGCGTATTGGTTGCGCGGTGGCGAGGCGTGGAAATTTTTGATGGGGTCCACCTGGATTATCAAAACCTAGTTTCGCTTCGTGAGGCGTGTGTCGCTGGACGGGAGATTGGATTTGACGGTAAGACGCTGATCCATCCGGATCAGGTTCACGTGGCTAATGAGGTTTTTGGGGTTTCACTTGGAGATTATGAACGTGCTAGTCAAGTATTAGAGGTCTGGGAAAGTGCTTTAAAAGAGGGTAAAGGTGTAGCGGTATTAGATGGACAGCTAATAGAAAATCTTCATGCCGATGAATCTCGGCGTATTGTTTCGTTATATGAAGAACTAAAGAGGAGGGGGAATGATGGCGGTTTATAGTCGTGGTCAAATGCAGATATATTTCGAGAGAGGCCGAGATCATGGCCAGTCTGGCGATCCTTTGTTTTTCATAAGTGGCACAGGCGGAGATTTACGCAATAAGCCTAATCAATTTGATTCACCTCTCGCAAAGGCATTTGAATTGATAGCGTATGACCAGAGAGGGCTGGGACAGAGCGCTAAACCCCAGGGCGATTATTCCATGAGTGATTACGCAGACGATGCGGCTTCACTGCTCGATTTTTTAGAGATCGACCAGATTCCGGTGATCGGTGTTTCTTTTGGAGGTATGGTGGCCCAAGAGTTCGTCTTAAGACATCCCGATCGCATCTCGAGATTGGTTCTGGCCTGTACTTCCTCAGGAGGTAAAGGTCATTCATCCTACCCATTACATGAAATCGAAAAACTAGAACCGACTGAACGAGCAGCGAGACATCTTGAGGTTGCCGATTTGAGGAGAGATGAATGGTGGCAGCAGAAAAATCCTGAAAAATGGCAGAACTATATTGAATTGTCTGTCGCCAGTCGCCGCTCGGATCGTGATCTCGAAGCCGCAATGAAACAGTTAATGGCAAGAAAAAACCATGATACTTATGACAGACTTAGTCAGATTGAGGTGCCTGTTCTCTTAGCGGGCGGGAAGTTCGATGGCGTGGCTCCGGTTGAGAACATGCAAGCTATTGCTGATCAAATCGAGTCAAGCGAGATTCGCTTTTACGAAGGCGGCCATATGTTTTTGATTCAGGATAAGAGTGCTTATCCTGAGATTATTCGGTGGCTTAAGAGCTAAGCGCTTCTTCTGGTATTTCTTTATTTAGTTTCTTGTTGAGGAAACTTTTTAGTTGATAAGGAAATGCTAACATTGCCGGTGTGGTGACGAGTGTTAGAACTGTTGCTACGGTCAATCCTGAAACGATTGCCTGAGAGAGAGGCACCCAAAACATGGACAGAGAACTACCGAATATTATTGTTCGATTAATCAGGTCGATACTTAGATTTGAGGCGAGGGGCATCAAACCTAAAATGGTCGTGGTAGATGTGAGTATGACCGGGCGAAGTCTTTGTGCACCGGTTCTGATTAATAATTCTAAATAATCACTTTCAGGATGTTGTTCTCGCAAATTGTTGAAAGTATCAATCAGTACGATGTTGTTGTTGACGACGATGCCAGCAAGAGCGACCACGCCGACTCCGGTCAGCACAGAGCTGAAAGGATTGCCTGTAACCAGTAAACCAATTAGCACACCGGCGGTCGACAAGACTACTGCAAAGAGTATCAGTGCGGCCTGATACAGACTGTTGAACTGAGTCACCAAGAGTACAAACATGAACAATAGTGATAGGCCAAAAGCTACTCCGATGAAATCCGCGGCATTTTCTTGTTCTTCGTTGGCTCCTCTAAAGTCAATGTTTAAATCTGGATGCCAGGTCTGGACATTCACCCACCTCTCAATTTCGGAGACTTTGTCATCTGCCAAGATGCCTGGCGCAACATTGGCCCTGATTTCTTTAACCGGAATTCCATCGACTCTTCGGATGGTGTTTACATTTTGAACGGGTTCCAGACTGACAAAGTTGCTGATGGGGACGAGCCCGCTGTTTGTCATTATTTTGAGATCTTCTAATGCTCGGATGTTACGGTTTTCTAGTGGATATCTCACGCGAATGTCGACGCCATCGTCCGACCGGTCTGGCCGATACTCACCGACCTTGATTCCGTTAGTGATCAGTTGAACCGCCATCCCAACTTGGCTGACGTCTGCTCCATACATGGATGCTTTGGCCTTGTCGATATTCAGGCGGAATTCGATTCCGGGTAGATCGCGGCTATCGTCTATATCTCGAAGCCCCTGTACGCTTTCCTCCATAAAATTGCGTATTTTTGCAATGGCCGGTTCTAGCAAGTCCTTTTTATGGGCGGACAATTCGATGTATACAGGCTTACCCACGGGAGGGCCCATTTCCTCAGCGAGTAGTTCGACTTTTACGCCGGCCAGGTCTCTAGTGTTCTGGCGTATCTGTTCCATGATTTGATCACCTGTTAATCGACGTTGATGTCCTTCGAACATTTCCAGGAACATCTGGCCAATTACATCGCCTCGATCAGAGATAAATGCATAAGAGTTGATACTTCTGATTCCTTCGATCGGCAGGATCAAATCTTCGACTTCTTGAGTTAAGACATTAGCTTCTTCGACACTCAAATTGCCCCTGGATTTTACTTCGATTCTCAGCATCCTAACGTCGGTATCTGAGAAGAAAATCATCCCTTTTCCAAATTCTCCGTATGCCCAGAAAGTCGAGGTGACGATTGCCAAGGTGATCGCCAGCGTTGATACGCTGTGCTTTGCTGAAAAGGCTAGAATTCTCGCGTAAAGCCCGGTGAAGGTTTTAAGCTCTCTCGGGTCTCCATGTTCCAGGTTTTTGAGTTGTTCTTTGTTTTTCTTGTTTTGTTCTCCCGGCCTTCCGATTATTGAGCCGATGGTGGGGCCAAATATTAGGGCGTAGAGAAGTGACCC
>CAZYHH010000110.1:0-9799 GCA_964647295.1 uncultured Pseudomonadales bacterium | reverse complement strand
ACAAAAAAGCAGGTACCGCGTTGGCAAAAAAAATCAGCCCGCTTGACCATACGTCGAATTTTTGTCCATCTGAGAGCGCCTTTCGGACGCCGAGGGGTATGGACACGATATAGACAATCAAGATCGTCCAAAGCCCTAACGACATCGTTACAGGCAAGCGTTCCAAGACAATATCGACCACCGGCCGATCCTGGAAATAGCTATCGCCGAAATCGAACTGGAGATAATTCCGCATCATCAGCAAAAACCGCTCAAGTGGTGGCTTATCGAATCCAAATTGCTTTTCGATTTCTTTGATAATCTCGGGGTCTAAACCGGAACTCGCCGAGTAACCCGATTGAGCTGCCGGCCCGAGAGTTCCCCCCGATGACACTGACATCGTGGACGAGGTTGCCAGCCCTGTCACCTGGGCGATCGCCTGATCCACTGGGCCTCCAGGTGCCAGCTGAACCAAGAGAAAGTTGACCGCGACTATCCCAATCAAGGTTGGCACGATCAGCATCATCCTTTTGATGATGTATCTGCCCACTATTTCAGTCCGTGAAAAGCATTTACCCTGGTGGCCTTTTGCTCATCCCACCACCAGATCCGCTTAGACGCCCATGGGTGATTCAACTTGCCGTGTTCCGGAATTCCAAACTTATCCCACCAGCCAAAGGCAAAATCGACCTTGGACATGCCCGGGATAAAGTAAAAGTTCCACAATAAAACCCGGTCCAAGGCCCGCGTCGCGGCGACAAATTCTTCCCAGGTTCTGGCGGCGTACATCGCATTAATTAAGTGGTCTACCGCGGGATCGCGCATATTCGGGTAATTAGAGCTATATTCCTGATCTGCAGTAACAGAGGAGAACATGTTGGTCACATCGCGGGTGGGCGTCATCGAGGGAAGGAACCAGATCGCCCCAATATCAAAGTCACCAGAACGCATCCGATAGAGCCAGTTAGAAATTTCTGGCGACTTTATCGAGGATGTAATACCTAGGCGCTTAACCACTCGGGTAAACGGGATGAATCCACCGCCCAGAGCGGGAGAAACAGCGAGCAATCGTAAATGAAATTTTTCTCGTGTTTTTTCATGGACTAACTCCCCATCCTCAACTGTCCATCCGGCTTCCTTGAGTAGCTGGGAAGCTCGGACCAGTTTATCCCGATGCCAGCCGGTGCCCCCATAAGGCTGTGATTTGTATTCTTCATTAAATACTTTCTCTGGAATCAGATCACGGATTGGCTCCAAAAGTTTCAATTCAAGCTCGCTTGGCAATCCCCTCTGAGCAAGCTCTGACCCATGAAAGAAACTGGTCGCCGTATCCCAAAAATCATAATCTCGCCTGTTATACCAGACAAAGTCGGCGCAGAGCCACAGCGCTTCTCGCACTCGAATATCTTGGAAACGCGGTTGATCAAGATTGAAAAACATCGGCCACCAGAGACCCGCCGGATTGATCAGCTTAAAAGTCTCTGCCTTGAATAAGCCTTTTTTTATCGCTGGAAAATCATAGGTAGTCGCCCACCGGCGTGGAAGATTTTCTTCTAGAATATCGACAACATGCCCTTTCACAGATTCAGTTCTTACCTGGTCATCACGGAAATAATCGTACTTAACGATATCGAAATTGTTCCTGCCTATATTTACAGGTAATTGCGCACCCCAATAGTCTGGCACACGCTCATATTCAGCCCACCGACCGGAATCGAAAGTACCAACCTTATAGGGCCCAGATCCTAAGGGAGGGATCATTGTCGTAAGCGTGATATCTTTATCCGCCCAGTAGTGTTTCGGCAATATCGAGAGGACGCCGATTCTTATCGGTACGATGGGGTCGCCAATCGATTCTTTAGCAATCCAAAACCGAATCTCATCTTCGTCGAGCACTTCCAGTCGATTAATTATCTCTAGCGGTGTGCGAATCGAAGGATTGGCCTTGGTCATATAGACGTCAAAGGTAAACAGTACGTCTTCGATCGAAATAGGTTGGCCATCATGCCAGCGCGCGTCGCTGCGAATCTGAAAATCTACGTAAGAGCCATCTGCGGCAATACGGACGCCTTTTGCAAGTTTCGCATAGTACGATGCCGGTTCATCCAAGGAGCCCTCCAACAAAGAGTCATAAATAAAGTTGTCCACGGGCGACCAGATATCTAATCCGCTCAAAACGCGACCCCTAAGAGGGATGGGATTAAAACTATCCCACGCGCCCATCTCGGGAATACGGAAAGTGCCTCCCTTTGGAGCTTTTGGGTTCACATAAGCAAAATGCTCAAAACCCTGCGGATACTTTAGTTGCGATAAAAAAGCGTATCCATGCTGATATTCCGCCTTTGAAACTGCATTACTGACGACCAAAAAAAGTAATGTTAGAAAAAACCACTTCATATTGGGTGATAACTCCGATCCTCGAGAGAATATTAGTGGAACCTCTAATTAGTAGTGATCAGGGCAATGAGGCGCATGTCGTGTTTCAAAAATTCGATCAACTTGCACAATGGCCTCTTCCGAGCCTTCGATTAACCCCCAGGACGACAACTCCCTCGCCCGCCTCATGCCGGTGAATAAAGAACCAAGAGACTTTATATCAATGCTAACCTGAGGTTTTTCATCCGTGGATTCCACTGCCGCATTTCCTTCGACCACTTCCAGTTTCCATCTGCCATTATTCCAGGTGGCGATATCATCTCCGACCACTTCGATAATAATAGTGCCGTCCCCGCAGTAACCGCGCCCGGAAAGTGCTGATGGGACATCGATCACCCGAAACCAAGCGCCTTCCTCATCCACCATATGCAGTAAACGCGGTTCTTGAAAAATTTCTTGAGCAGGATCATCGAGCGGAGCCGTTTCCCAGGTCACTCGGCCTACCAAATCATGCAGACCAAGATATTGCCAAATCGACCGATAAGCACTCAGATTCTGCCAGCTGAAATCCAGAATCTTAATCTCCTGAGACCGTGCGCGATGTTTTACCTTTGCAGCTCGCAGCGTATAAGCGACATAGGCTTTCGGCTCCTCTGAGTCATACGCAACCGCGATATAGACCGGTCCATCCTCTCCCTCTTCAAAAACGTTGTTCATCCAAAGAGCACTCGAACGATGAAGATAGCTCATACGATCTTTTATAAATTCGCGGTACAAGTCTTTGACCGTGTCCATGACCTCCGAAGGAGTGTGACGAATGATCTTCAATGTCTGGTGATTACTCTCGTTGAGACGGATATCTGACGTGTCGATCTCGTATCTTCGCTTGTGATTATTAATTGAAAAGCCGTACCTCTGATAAATCGCGGCCTGGGAGGCCCAGAGACCCGCAACCGACTGCCCTCGTTCACGCATATCCGAGAAGGACTGGGTCATTATTTTCCGGAGAAAGCCTCGGCGCCTATACTCTGGACGCGTTCCCACTCCAGAAATACCGGCATAGGCCATGGCCTTTCCGTTTGCCCTCATCGTGAAGGGAAAAGCACTGAAAGCAGTCGCCAAAATGGGCCCATCAAACGCGCACAGCGTCCATTCAGGACGATTAGAAGAAGCGGTTAAGTTGTCTGGTCCGTCACCAAAAGAGCCTCCGTAAGAATAAGAACCCATCAACCCAAACTGATCCATCTCTTCACTCTTGGCGGATCTTATCTCTATAGCCATATGGAAATCCTCATCTTTCGTTTAGTCTGCAAAGCTCCCTCCGAAATCAAGAAAAAGCCCTAAGCGACCCGTCTGACGATATGCTCGCGGTGCGCCCACAAAACTCTTCCCGGGTCATCGATAACATAACATCGACATCATCGCAGTTGGCCCAGACACGTTCGCCATCCTTCGTTAGGCAAGCGCAATGGGCAACACCGGGCTCTTCGCCGGAATACATAACCGAGTAAGACTCGATCTCAACCTTACCGTGATACTCTGAAAGACACTGTCTGGCCGGCAATGCATCAATCTCCGCTTGAACATTTTGGAACTGAAAATCTCGAGAGGGAGGTTCGGATCCATAAATGCAATGTACGTGCTTATACAAATTACCCCCGTTTGCCGTGACCAACCCCTTTTTACCCGGTCTTTGACGCAGCAGCTCCACCGTCCGAGCAACCGAATGCATCACATAGTTATTCAAAGGCCCACCACCAAACGTCAGACCGCCCGTCACCGTCAGGGGTCGCTCTTCGGAAAGCCCCAACTCCATCGCCGCAACTTGAACAGCTGATGGGAAACAACTATACAAATCCACAAAATCCAGATCCTCTGGGCCAGCCTGTGCTAAATCCATCACTCGATCTCCAACAATACGGACTCCTGGCGAGGTATAAAAATTATCTCTGACCGACGCCGAAAAGTGATCATAGCCTTGAACTCCTGCAAAAGGATAAATCCATTTTTCCTGAGATATTCCCAGTTTTTTCGCGCGCTCCACGGAGCATAAAATCAACGCCGCGCCCATGTCGACCACCATATTTGCGTTCATCATCTTCGTATAAGGAAAACTCACCGCGCGGTTCGAAGGGCTAGGCGTTCTTATCTCTTCCGCACTGTGTCGAGTCTGAATCCAAGCATTTGGGTTATTAAGCCCTTCTTCGTTGAATCTGGCCCACAACTCAGAAACCCGCGAAAGATGCTCATCCATGGACTCCCCGCGAGCATATCGAATAGCATTTTCATACATCGGATAAACTTGGATTGCCTGTCTGATGCCCTTGGCGACCTCATAGGCATGATGCTCAGGCTTCTGCGATCCAACCATCTCATCAGGCAATCCCTCAATCACTGTGGAAGCGAGTTGAACGCCTTGCTTTCGGGCGCGGGCACTACTACTCCCATTTTCTGCACCAGTGAGAACGACCAAATCCTGTGTTCCTGCGAGTATCTCAAGACAGGAACGGTTCAAGACTGCTTGGACCTGATTACCGCCAAACAAAGTCCCAATAGTTTCAGCATCGCCACAGCCGATGTTCTCGGCGATGTAGCCCGCCGGATCGCCATAGTCCCAGACACCACGAATGACCCGGACCGAACTCACCTCGGAGAGTAATTGCACACCAGAATCCTTTTCTGAACGATGCAACGCATCAAGCATCATTAAAATCGGTTCAACCGCCTCTTCAAGTTCTTTGGAGCGATTGAGAACCTGACCAACCCCAACGATGACTGGCGTGTTCGGATTCATTCAATTTTCCCTTCCTTTCCCAACCAATAGATAACCATCTATTAAGCAGTTGTTCAAATGACTTTTATGTATGACATGGCAGGCTACTGGCCACCCTCGTTAAATCTGGTCCATAATCTACACCCTCAACAAAAAAATCGGTGACATCGTGCGCATCAAACACATTGAGTCCTTGCATTGCGACGCTGGGTGGCGAAACTTCTCCTTCCTTAAGATCACGACTGACGAAGGCCTCACCGGATACAGCGAATACAACGAATCTTACGGCAGTAGCGGCGTTAGCAAGGTCATCGAAAAATTGACGCCAGTCATCATAGGAGCTGAGGCTTTAGGTCACGAGACCATATTTACTCGTCTTTACGCGATGACCCGACAAGCACCAGGTGGCATAAACGCCCAGGCGATCGCGGCAATTGAAAATGCGCTCCTGGACATCAAAGGCAAGGCGCTGGGCGTGCCCTGCTATGACCTATTAGGTGGGAAAATTCGAGACCGATTGCCACTTTATTGGTCCCACTGCGGCACCTACCGAATGAATGAAGTTACAGCCAACTTTATTGGAAAGCCGGTTCTATCATCGATTGAGGGTCTGATTGAGTTGGGCTCAGAAGTACGTGAATCAGGTTTTGGCGCGCTAAAGTGTAATATGTATCGGTTCGGTGAAAATCAATACGTTCACAGTCCCGGTTTTGCCCGAAGCTCTCGTGTCCCAGGTGCACCGGAGTTAAATGCTGACACGTCACTACTTCGAGAGCTCGAACAACAAATCTCGGCAATTCGAAAAGGAGCAGGCGATGAAGTCGACATCCTGCTGGATATGAACTTCAATTTCAAAACGGAGGGCTACCTCCGCGTGATCAAAGCGCTCAGACACTTCAACCTTTTCTGGTATGAGCTAGACATCTTCAACCCTGAGGCGCTCGCCTATATTCGCCAACAAAGTGGCGAGACCATCGCCTCCTGTGAGTCACTTTACGGTCACCGAGAGTTCAGAAGATATTTTGAGGCTCAGGCGATGGACGTTGCGATCATCGACGTCCCGTGGAACGGTGCATGGCAGTCATACAAGATCGCGGCAATGGCAGATGCCTATGAAACCAACGTCGCACCACACAATTTTTACGGACACCTATGCACGATGATGAGCGCACATTTTTGCGCAGCTATTCCGAACTTTAGGATAATGGAAATCGATATCGATGACGTACCCTGGAAAGACGACCTGGTCACTCATCCACCGCAAATCAAAGATGGAGAACTAATCGTTCCCGACCGACCCGGATGGGGTAGCGACCTGAACGAGGAGGCGATCGCTGCGCACCCTCCTAAGTAATAACCGAAGCTACTCCTCCGCTCGAGCGGCTACAGGACCGACGTACTCTGACTCAAGAATCCTTGCGCCTCTCAAGATATTTCCCATTGCGTAGTTGCCTTCGTGACACGCGTACTCGTAAACCTTGCCTGAGGTTTTTTTCCAAACATACTCCCCACTCCAGGCATCGGTCCAAACCGTAGGATCATCAACTGTAAAGCGATACAACAGGTTCCCATCCTCGAGCAAACTAAACCACTCGGTCAGATGGAGATTTTCGTCCCCTCCATACAAACCGGTGCTAGTCTTAAAATTACTGGTTTCGACCACCAAAGTATTTCCTTCCCAATGTCCAACCGAATTGCCAAGCCACTGGGGGCTCACCTTTTCTGATGGATCCGCTTTAAGTTTGATGATCCGTGCGTCATGCACCATCTCTAATAAGATCATCACATGATCGTCTGTCTGGATAATCCGTTTGAAATTATTATACAGCCCGGGAAGACTCGGCGGGCCCGCGCTAAAACCCAGAAGACAGCGCTCAGCCAGGGCCAGAGTCTCAGGTCCGTCAAACGGACCGGAGCCTTGCTTAGACAGCCAGGAGGCTGTGCCATCATTGTTATAGGCAAAAGACGCAAAATTACGCGCCATCTTGCCGATTCCCTTAGCAGTCATCTGTGGCTGCCTTCCATTTGGTGGATCATAGATGATCGAGGTGCGTATCTTCCCGTCAATCTCATAGACATCACTACCAGGATCCACCCAAAACGCGTTGTAGCCACCAACACCGCCTGCGCCAAGACCGTTGTTGCCATCGCCACCCAGCTTGGGAGCGCTTCGGTTAGGGTCGCTCTTGCTGTTACTCGTGGCGAGCAGGCTACGCATATTTTCAGTGACCTTGTTTGCCTCTTCACGAGTCATGAACTGCTTATCACCAAATTGTTGGGGCCGAGATACAGGGGTCAACGTGCCGCTATCATAAAACCCTGAAAGATCGACCTTTCCTTCGGCGGCCCAGGCTGCGCCTGAACAAACCAGCAAAACTAGTGCACACCAAAGACCAGGACCTGAAGTTTCTACCCCAAACCTGAAATATTTGTTCATCATTATCGACTCCTTAATACTGATCAGGTGACGGCAGAGACTTTCAATAAACGAAACTCTACCTACCTCCTAGCCCTCGATACCATTCTTCATTTGAATCGGGGATCATCCCTCGATATTCACTTTCTAATAGCCGCGCGCCACGCAAGATATTGCCCATGGCGTAATTACCTTCGTGACAAGCATATTCATAAACTTTGCTATCCGACGCCTTCCACAAGTAATCACCACTCCAGGGACCTTGCCATGCAGTCGGATCATCAACCGTAAAATCATAGATCAGGTCGCCATCTTCCCTAATAGTGAATCGCTCTGTCAGCTTAAGATTTTCATCTGCACCCATCAGGCCATTAAACTCGGTGAAATTTTTTGTTTCGACGATCAACGTGTCTCCTTCCCAACGGCCCACCGAGTCGCCCTGCCAATCCCGGATGGATTCATCTCGGTGCTCACCATCAATCTTGATGATCCGAGCATCATGGACCATCTCGAACAGAATCATCACATGATCTTCAGTCTGGATGATTCTCTTATAATTGTTGTAGAGACTGGGCAGCGCAGGAGCAGCCCCATCAAACCCCAATAAACAGCGTTCCGACAGTGCTAAGGTCTCGGGTCCGTCGAAAGGACCGTCGCCGCGACTAGATTCCCAAGATGCCGTACCGTCGTTCGTATGCCTAAATGAAGCAGAAATTTTAAGCAAATTAAGGAAACCATTGATCGTCGGGAAAGGCCTTCTTCCATCGGGCGGGTCATAAAGAATTGAATTTCGGTATTTTCCATCTACGTGATGAACCTCGGTCCCAGGATCAATGTAAAAGGCGTTATATCCACCAACACCGCCCGCTCCGGCGATGTGTACACCATCACCACCTTTGCTCGGCGCGCCTCGGTTAGGATCACTCTTCTCGTTCGAGCTTTCAAGAAAATCCAAAAAACCAAGAGTATTCTTCGAATCCTCTTCCGTCATGTATTTCTCTTCACCATACTCCGACGGCCTTTCAAGAGGGATTAACATGTTGGTGTTATAAAACCCAGAAAAATCGGGCTTCCCAGAAGGTGTCCGGGGTATCTCTGCCCATAGCCCCGACGAAAGCAATAACCCTGCAATTAGAAAATATCTCATTTCACTATTAACCTCTTCATTGTGATTAAAGGACTCAAACATTCTGCCTAATCCAAACTAGTACGTAAACACTAGCGACCAAATAACAAAAGGACTAACGCTTCTTGGTGTGTTGAGTCCTGAATTCTTGACTTTTTTTATTACGCTTGGATCGGAAAGTTGCGCTTGCGGACTCACTAGGAACCAAGCGACTCTTGCCCGGACCTATCAGGTCCTCCCTCCCCAAAGCCGTTAACCCTTCGCGCAGTACTGACCAGTTCGCCGGGTCATGATATCTTAAAAAGGCTTTATGTAGCCTCCTCTGCCTACCACCTTTGGGGATATATACCTTTTCGGAATCGCGGCTCACCCGTTTTAAAGGGTTTAGGCCTGTATAGTACATCGCGGTCGCCGTGGCCATCGGGCCAGGCAAAAATGCTTGAACCTGATCTGCCCTGAATCCATTACTTTTCAGCCAGAGCGCGAGTTCCAACATGTCGACATCGTGAGTTCCCGGATGAGCTGCAATGAAATATGGAATCAAATATTGCTCCTTGCCGGCCTCTTTTGAAAATTTATCGAACAACTCCTTGAAACGATAATAGGAGCCCATACCAGGTTTCATCATTTTAGAGAGTGGTCCATTACCAAGCGCTTCCGGCGCAATTTTCAAATAACCGCCAACATGATGAGAAGTCAGCTCCTTCACATACTCGGGCGATTCAACCGCCAAATCGTATCTGATTCCCGAGGCGATCAGCACTTTTTTGATACCTGGTATGTCTCTCGCTTTTTTATATAGATCGATTAACGGCTTGTGGTCAGTCTTAAGATTCGGACATATTCCAGGATAAACACATGACGGCTTGCGGCACGCGCGCTCAATCGTCTTGGACTTGCATGCTAATCGGTACATATTAGCGGTGGGGCCACCCAGATCAGAAATAACTCCTGTAAAACCTGGAACATGGTCACGGATTTCTTGCACCTCTCTCAAAATGGATGCTTCCGATCGATTTTGAATAATCCTTCCCTCATGCTCAGTAATCGAACAAAAAGTACACCCGCCAAAACAACCCCTTTGAATGGAAACCGAAAACCGAATCATCTCGTAGGCCGAGATTTTTTC
>CAZYHH010000109.1:0-9826 GCA_964647295.1 uncultured Pseudomonadales bacterium | reverse complement strand
GATAACGAGACTCGTCGACTTTTACCTCCTCTCTTTCAAGGTAAGGCGGAATCGGCATCTCTCCAAAGGATTCTAGAAAATCGACCACTTTAATAGGGAATTTCAATCGATAAAATTGGCCCGCTCGACCTAAAGAAAATATTTTTTGCCCATCAACCAATACATATCTACCTGCTCTGAGTGGTTTGCTGACTCGGACTTGGCAATTCGCCTCAAGCCCATTCGTTTTATCGATTATCCGTTCAACTAGGATTTCGCAAGCCCCCCCGCTATCCTTAGTTCCCTTGAGCCTGGCCTTGATTACTTTTGTGTTATTTAAGACGAGCAAATCTCCTGCCCGAAGCTGAGTAGAAACATTATCGAATTGCAGGTGCTCCAAGTTGTTTTTAGAGACGCAAAGCAATCGGTCTTTACCTCTGGACCCGCTCGGATACTGAGCAACCAAATCTAAGGGTAGATCATAGTCATAGGCCTGTAGCGAAAGTTTTTGAGTCATTGGTTTTACCGACCAATCAATAACAACCTATTGTAACTCTGAATCAGGTTGTGCAAAATGCCTGACCCTCTGCCTGGGTGGCGAAACTGGTAGACGCGCCGGATTCAAAATCCGGTTCCTTAACAGGAGTGTCGGTTCGAGTCCGACCCCAGGTACCATTTCATCGGATTATGATTTTCGAAGATAGAACTTAATTTGCAAAATCTGTTCAAACGCCTAGCAGTGTTAATCTCCAAGCTAAGCAGTTTTCTTAAGAGACAGGCGAAACTCGAATTTCCTGAGATGCGGTGCGGCCTTCCTCTATCAACAAACCAATACCACCACAATCCAAATCGCGGTCCTGCACTTCAACTACAGGCTTCTCATTAACACAACCAATCAATTTGTCGCCATTAAAGCTGAGTGACAAAACAAAGGAGTCTCCTAAAGACCAATCAAAAGGAATTGACTTTAAGCATATCTCATCATTAAGCATTTTGTTTAATTGCAGCTCACCACACTCATTAACGACTAACGAATAATAACGACGCATCCCCTGCACTCTCCCTGCAAGACCGACGCTCCGCGCTAAATGGGGTGTGATATCCGCTTCTACCCTGTAATTTTTCCACTCCCTGCTACCCTGAATCAAAAGCCCTGTTCCCTGATTTTGAATAAGCCTATAAGGCTCTGGTCGAGAACTATAGCTATCTACCGCCGTCACCCAGGCCCGACGCCACATCGTTCCTTTTCCGTCAGGCCTAGAAAATGTGACTCGGGGTGTCCCAGTCCACTTAAGATAATCCAGATACAACGTTCCTTCGCTTAAAAACTCAATGCCCACCTCAAATACAGGATGGGCTTGTTCAGGCACCACCAAATCCATTACTAAACTTTGCTCTGAGTTCACACGACACATCGTTCCTTGGACATGGGCAACCTCATCATTGTCGCCGTAATAACTCACATAAAGCCGACAATCCACTCCTGATCCAGAGTCCGTTGAAACCTGGGCCTCTATAACCTGGCCCGGATAGATTTTAGGAGAAGACAATAGAGCGTAACCACGCTGTTCAAACATTTTCGCAATGTCTTTTGAAGGCGCAAAAACAGGCGAACCAAATGCTGCGCCTTCTTCACCCTGTAAACACAAAGCACGAGACCCTGAGTCGCTGTGCCCTTCCACATTTTCGACAACGCCCGAACCACGGTTCACCATAAAGCCTTGCACAGAGCCGGGAAACTCAAAGTGAAACTGAGCGCCCATTTTTGGAACCCAAGCCTCTTGGTTCTTCATCGCTTTAGCAGTGTTAATGATCTGAGCTGCCTCTGTCGCACAATCCGAGATGCTCCTAGAAGGCTCAGCCGTAGGAATGTAAATGCGGTCTGCTACAGGAGCCCTCCAATCAATTCCCTTTTTGACACTCATATCGATACCTGAAAGACCATTTTTGATGCCCATCAAACACCCTACATTTCCGGAATTACAATCTGTATCCCAGCCACAGGTATTGATGATTTTCATAGTTTCTGAAAAATCGTCTTCCCCATGAAGCAGCGAGTGAATGATCAGGCCGTGATTAGGCACCATATGACAATTGCCCCCGTACTTATCATATCCATAGCTAAATGCGAGTTTTTCCCTTGTTAGGCGCCAATCCTTTTCCTTGGCATGCCAATCGCGAACATCATCGATTAACCGTCTAATTATCGAATCAGAAGGAATATATCCCAGTGCTTTGTCTAGTAAAGAATCGATATCAGACTCGACAAAAGCCATTGCCTCCATGACTGCAAGCACTACCGCACCATATACAGCCTCTCCATCATGGCTTACTTTAGCCGCTTCCGTCGCCAATCTTGCGGATTGATCAGCATCTCCAGGTGAAACCATGGCCCAACCGTCAATGAAGATCTGAGCTCCTATTTGTTCAGAAACCACTTGGCCATTGAGCTCTTTGGAACCACTTTTTGGTGCGTTTATTCCATTTTTTAATCTAAGAAATGCGGTGTGCTCCGTTGAATTACCCAAACCGCCCCACCAAAGAATCGTTTTATTTTCTATCAGGTAGTTAAGCCAGGTTTGTCCTATCTTCTCTGAGTTGAGATTTGTATCAAACTGATTATCTTCTAATGCCCGGAGAAAGGTAAAAGTGCCTGATATGTCATCATCAGTGACGATCAGCGGAACCCCTAGCTTGTCATGAACATAATATTCAATATCTCCTAGTCGCTCTTGGATCATCTCGTAGGACCAGCCCTCAAAAGGTCGACCAAGATATACCCCGATCACCTTTCCTAGAACCCCGGCATAAACTCTTTCATAATAATCCTCTGGTAACGCGACCATCATACTTTCACCTGCTTTTGACTCTTTAATCTATTATAAGACCCATAAACTGTCTTAGATTCAATACTCAACAGTTGATGTAAACAATATAATTTGGGGCTTACTGATGTCTCTCACTCATCATTGATATCTAGAAAATTCATAATGACTAACAGAACTAAATCACACCAACTAGAAAAAGAGCAAGGAGTGCCGACGGGTTTGCTGTTAAGACTGGGAGCTTTTGTTTACGACTTACTGCTGATCATCAGTGTTTGGATAATCACACTATGGATTTGGATCCTAGCAAATCAAGGAGAAGCAATTTATGGAGGAGCTGTCCAAATGGTGTTGATAGCTGAGGTGTTTATTTTTTATGGCTATTGCTGGCGAAATACAGGCCAGACCCTGGGAATGAGAGCATGGCGTATTAAACTAGTAGACGAAAACGGCGATCGCCCCAGTCTAAAACAAATTGCCATCCGGTTAATTAGTATTCCTCTATCTCTATCCGTGATCGGAATTGGCTTTTTATGGTTTTACGTCGGTGATAGACGGCAAACTTGGCATGACCGAATTAGTCGGACCTTCGTCGTTAAACTTGTGAAGAACAGCAAACCCTAAGATCAAACCCTGCTAGGCTTATCCACTTGATAGCAAAAATAAACCGTCAAACCAACATAAAACAGATGCACTAGCCATAATCCAAGACAGGAGGGCATCGCATCTTCTGCTATGGCATTGTGATTGAATAACAGAAGGAGGTAATAAGAAAAAATAAAAATAGCAGCCGGTACGACTTTAGCGTAGCGACCCTGTCTTGGTTTGGTCTTAGACAAACCCAGTGCCAAAAAACCGCTGACAAAACAAAAAATCGGCAGTCCCATTCGCCAATGAAACTCTCCCCTGCCTTTCGGCGACTCATCCAGATCCAAAGTGGGCGTACTCGCCAGCTTTAATTTCTCGGATTCAATAGCAGGATTATCAATCTCTTGAACAAAAGACTGGAATTCTAAAATTCTGAAATCAGCTCTTCCGGGTCGCCCCTCATAACGAACCCCATCTTGTAACCGAAGAAATCGAACACCTGTTTCGTCGTTAATACTAATCTCACCAAATTTCGCCCAAAGAGAAACATCCTTTCCAGAATTCGACTCTTCAAACACAAAAATATTTTTCAGGGAACCTCCATCACTAGAGACATTTTCACTATAAATGGTATAGGTCCCTTTCTTTGTCGTGTGAAAATCGCCTGGTGTTATCATCTCAAAATTAGAGGTTCTACGTTGATCAAGCAAAAACTTCTCCATTAAAGAAGACATTTTAGGCGTCAGCGCTAATGAAAAATAAGCAACCAGCAGCGTAATCGAAACAATTGAGATGCTCAGCCATTTAGCTAATCCATACGCGCCGATTCCAGCGGACTGAAAAATAGCCATTTCGCTTTCAGCATACAGCCTACTGCATGTAAGTAGCACAGCAAAAAAGATCGCAAATGGCGCGACCACCTGAATGAATTCTGGTAGGCGAAATATAATCAAAACTAAAGCCATACCGCTCGACAGCAAACCTAGTGACGCTTCTTCCAGGTAACTTAAAAACCTACCACCCACGACAACCAATAACAGGAAACTCAAGATGAAAAAGAATAGCGAAAATAACTCTTTATTCACGTATTTTTCAGCTACACGCATATGCTCTCGTCATCATTTTGACTTAGAATGAAGAGTATCAAATTGTACCAATGAATCATGAAATACCTAAGTAACTCAAAAACTCTCCTAGAACAAAAATCTCCATGTATTGCGACGTCACTAAAGCACGCCAAAAAAATGGCTAGGGATCTGGGTGTCACCAAGCAATTTAATCACGCAATCCGAGACTTTTCTGACAAGCAAGGGATAAACCTTTGTATACAACTTGACGGAAAAATCGAAAGAATTTTTGTTCTGGGGGGTCTTAGCAGCGATCTATCATTAGACTCGTTTAGAAAATTGATGGCCACAATCGCCAGTCTGGTAGTTCAAATGCCGATCCGTGAGGCGACCTTTGATTTGCTCGCACTGAAAAATAAAGAAGCCACATGGGAAAAACTAATTCACGAGATCTCAAGAGCTATCTCCAACGCGGCTTATCAATATAACAAACACAAATCGCAACCAATCAAAAAGCACTCTGTGAAACAAATTCGGTTCAACGGACCAGACATCAAAACTCAAAAATTCCACTCGGCAATAAAATTCGCCAATGCTTTAGAAGCGGGATTACAAATCGCGAAGGACTTAGGCAATGAGCCGCCAAACGTGTGCAACCCAAATTACCTTTTAAAGGAATCACGCAAACTTGGGAAAAACCGCTCAGTTAAGGTCAGTAACATTAGCGAATCAAAAATGAATGATCTTGGGATGGGCGCATTTCTCTCGGTGAGCAAAGGCAGTGAGACCCCTGGCCAGATGATCGTTATTCGCTACGATGGCGGCAAGAGCAAGGAAGCTCCTATCGTGCTAATCGGCAAAGGCATTACCTTCGACACTGGGGGCATTTCCTTGAAACCCCCTGCTGCAATGGATGAGATGAAATTTGATATGTGTGGAGCAGCGTCGGTAATCGGAGCAACAGTTGCAGCGATAGAAGCAAATCTTAAAGTCAATCTGATCACTATCGTTGCCGCAGCAGAAAACATGCCAAGCGGCAAAGCGACTCGACCTGGCGATATCGTTAAATCCTACTCGGGCAAGACTATCGAAATTCTAAATACTGATGCGGAGGGTCGACTGGTTCTTTGTGATGCGATCACTTATGCAAAATCCTTCAAACCACGCGCGATCATCGACGTGGCCACCCTTACTGGAGCATGTATTGTTGCCCTAGGCAGTCACGCCAGTGCACTTTACTCCAACAACGAAAATCTTGCTGACAGCCTTGAAAAAGCAGCAGCTGAATCAGGCGACAAGGCCTGGCGTATGCCACTTTGGGATGAGTACCAAGCAAATCTAAAAAGCAATTTTGCCGACATGGCCAACGTTGGGGGCCGCGAGGCTGGAAGCGTAGTCGCCGCCTGTTTCTTATCTCGTTTTGCCGATAATGAAAACTGGGCTCATCTGGATGTCGCTGGAAGCGCATTTCACTCGGGGCCTAGGAAAGGCTCCAGTGGAAGACCGGTTCCACTATTGTTCAAGTATCTTCAAGATCAGCAAAGCTGAAGTGACACGAGCCGACTTTTACATCCTTGAAGACGAAAATCCAGACGCTGCCCGTCGATTTGCTTGCAGGCTCTGTCTTAAGGCCATCAACTCAGGCAGCAGGGTGCATCTTCACTTAGATGATGAAAAAAGCGTGAACGCTATGGACGAACTGATGTGGAACTATCCAAAAGGGAGGTTTCTACCTCACGATAAAATATCCGACGATAATATCAATCACCCTATCCATCTTGGTCACGAGGAACCAATTTTAGAGGAAGGCCTATTGATCAATTTAGCAAAAGACATACCATTTTTCTTTGGTAGGTTTGATCGAGTAGCAGAAATTATCGTTCAAAGCCAAGTGTCAATAGGGAGAGATCGATATAAATATTATCGCGATAGGGGCTACCCTTTACATCATCATCAATTAAACGAGTGGGAAGACTAAACATGATAGGTAAATTCCCCATCCCCAAAAATTCATCTGTAATTTTTACTAGGTAAGCCAATCGAATGGACAACAGTTTTAAACCAGCCGAAATAGAGGAGCAGCTTTATTCAAAATGGGAACGGCTAAACTATTTTGCTCCTACCGAACAAAGTAACGGAAAGGATTTTTGCATTCTCATACCGCCTCCCAACATCACGGGGACTCTACATATGGGTCACGCTTTCAATCACACGCTGATCGATATCCTGATCCGACATAGCAGAATGAAAGGGGAACGAACACTTTGGCAAGCGGGTACTGATCACGCAGGGATCGCGACACAAATGTTGGTGGAACGAAGGCTTGCCGAGGAAAACCAAAATAAGGCAGATCTGGGACGCGAGAAATTTATCGACAGGGTTTGGGAATGGAGACGCACTTCAGGGACCACCATAAGCGAACAAATCAGGCGAATGGGTTCAAGTATCGACTGGTCTAGAGAAAGATTTACGATGGACGATGATTACGCCGATGCTGTGATCGAGGTTTTTGTGAGGCTCTACGATGAAGGACTGATATATCGAGGCAAGAGACTTGTTAATTGGGATCCAGAGCTAAAAACGGCTATATCAGACTTGGAAGTTGAAAATACTGAAGAAGATGGACACCTTTGGCATTTTCGTTACCCGTTGTCCGACAACGTAAAAACAACAACCGGCCTTTCATATTTGGTCGTCGCAACAACACGACCCGAAACAATGCTAGGTGACTCCGCCGTCGCCGTGCACCCGGATGATGAGAGATACCAGGACCTAGTTGGTTCATTTGTCACCCTTCCTCTATGCAATCGAAAAATACCGATTATCGCAGACGATTACGTGGATCCCGAATTCGGAACCGGATGCGTTAAAATAACGCCCGCTCACGATTTCAATGATAATGAAGTCGGCAAGCGCCATGACCTGCCCCTCATTAACATCCTGACCGAGAGCGCTCATGTTAATCAAGAGTCTCCGATCGCCTATCAAGGATTAGATCGATTCGACGCACGGAAGAAAATCATTCAAGACTTAAAGGATATGGATCTCCTAGAGTCCATTGAAGACCACAAGTTAGTGGTTCCCAGAGGCGATCGCTCGGGGTCAGTTATCGAACCTTTGTTGACCGATCAGTGGTTTGTCAAAATTGACCCTTTGGCATCGGCAGCCGTCGAGGTGGTCAAGCAAGGGAAGGTTCGTTTTGTCCCCAAGCAATATGAAAATCTCTACTTCTCCTGGATGAACAATATCCAAGATTGGTGCATCAGCAGACAACAATGGTGGGGACATCAAATCCCTGCCTTTTATGATTCAGACGGCAATGTCTTTGTTGCCAAAGATGAACAGCAAGTACGCGAGAAATATTCGTTAGATTCATCTGTAGCATTAAATAAGGATGAAGACGTTCTGGAGACCTGGTTTTCTTCGGCTCTCTGGCCATTTGCGACGATGGGATGGCCAGGTTCCTCAGATGATCTAAATCATTTTTTGCCTTCGAGCACTCTGATAACCGGACACGACATCATATTTTTTTGGGTGGCCCGAATGATCATGATGACACTTCATTTTACCGACAAAGTGCCTTTCGAGACCGTCTATATTCATGGAATTATTCGAGATGCTGATGGCCAAAAAATGTCCAAAACAAAGGGGAACGGACTTGACCCTTTAGATTTCATAGATGGAATCTCTCTCGACGAACTCGTCCAAAAGAGAACAAGCAATCTGACTCAACCGCAAATGGCAGAGCGCATAGAAAAATCGACTAGACTGGAGTTCGCCGGCGGCATTGAATCTTACGGAACCGATGCGTTGAGGTTCACATTTGCGTCGTTAGCAACTACCGGGAAAGACGCTCGTTTTGACGTGAGGCGATTGGAAGGTTATCGGAATTTTTGTAACAAATTATGGAACGCAGCGAAATTTGTACTCACTAACACAGAAAATTACTCATCTGAAAAACACGAAGCAGAAAGATCAAGTATCAATAGGTGGATCAATACCAAAACCAACAGCCTGATAAAAGATGCCGATTACGCGATAGACACTTATCGTTTTGATCTCTATGCAAATCATCTTTACGAATTCATTTGGCACGAATACTGCGATTGGTTTCTAGAGTTTTCAAAAACCATTCTATGGGACGAGAACCAAAGCGAATCGATCAAAATTGAAACCCAAAAAACCATGCTGGAAGTGCTAGAGGCGACCCTACGGCTAGCCCACCCTGTCATCCCTTTCATCACCGAAACAATCTGGCTAAGCCTTGCAAAAAGACTTGGAATCGAAGAAGAGACAATCATGCTCGAAGCATTTCCTTCTATAGATGATTTCAAAGCAGATCAAAAAGCGCACACGGAAATAGAATGGTTAAAAAGCGTGGTGAGCGGGATAAGAAATATAAGAGGGGAATCTAGAATTAAACCTTCCACCAAAATCGAAATTCTATTGCAAAATGGATCAAAAAAAGACCAGGACAATGTCAAACATACTGAAACACTGCTCATGCGATCTGCCAACGTCGATAAAATCTCCTGGCTTGAGCCAAATGCTGAGCCTCCCGCGCATGCTCTTTACCTAATCGGAGATCTGAAACTGATGGTTCCTCTTTCCGGTTTAATCGATATAAACGGGGAATCGAGTCGAATCGACAAAGAATTAAACAAAAATAGTAACGAGGTCGATCGACTAGAAAAGAAACTCTCCAACAACAATTTTATTCAAAACGCGCCTAACGAAGTCGTAGAAAAGGAAAAAAATAAACTAGCCGACCTAAAAGCTTCGCGAAAAATCTTACTCCAACAGGTCAAAGATCTAGAAAGCCTAAAATCTGAACCGAGCTGATGGACTAACTAAATACCTCAAGGACGACCTTACCAAAGGTCTCATTACCTACAATCAAATCGTGAGCCTTTTCAGCTTCCTCGATAGGAAATACCTCTTCTATGATAGGCAATATTTCCTTTGATTCGAAACGGGGCCAAACATTTTCCTTAAGCTCATCCACAATGCTCGCTTTGACGGAAAGAGCTCTAGCTCTAAGCGTTGAGCCGATCACCGATATGCGTTTCATCATAAGAAAGCCCATGTTGAGTTCTGTCGTCTGGCCACCAAGTAAACCAATCAGAACGAGCCTACCATCCATCCCCAAGCAAGAAACATTGTCTGAAAAATAATTCGCCCCAACCGGATCTAGAATAACGTTAACTCCAGATTTACCAGCCCAGTCTGACACTTCGTTTAAAAAGGAACCATGATGACGAACAAAGCCTGATTGCGCACCCAAAGCCAAACATCGTTGTAATTTATCGACGTTTCCAACCGTTACAAAACTTGGATTATTAGAATACTTAAGTAATTGAATAGCTG
>CAZYHH010000108.1:0-9832 GCA_964647295.1 uncultured Pseudomonadales bacterium | reverse complement strand
TGACAGTCGTTTTACATGGTTTTTCATATTCAACAGATACTGCTTGAGCAAAATATCACGCTCATCATCTGCTTCGCAGGCCAGGGCCTCCTCGTAGGCATTGAGACTGACTTTAGAATCCACCACCACATCTTTGTTATCCGGTAAGCGGATGATAACGTCGGGTCGCTTGAGGTCGCCATCATCAGAGCGATACGAACTCTGAACAAAATATTCGTGGTCTTTACGCAACCCGGATTCTTCCAAGACTCGCTCAAGCACCAACTCGCCCCAGTTTCCCTGCAACTTTTTGTCGCCCTTAAGCGCCTTCGTCAAATTACCCGCTTCCTGATTGATTTTCTCACTCGCCATTTGAAGATTCTTAACTTCAGCCAGTAATGAAGCTCGTTCTTTCGTATCACTAATATAGACCTCTTCAACTTTTTTCTTGAAGTCCCCTATCTGTTCCTTAAAGGGGTTTAGGACTCTATCCAATGATTCTTTTTGTTTTGATCCTTGTTTTTCAAATATCTGGGTCGCCAAGGTCTCAAATTCTTGCTTTAGCTTATCGCCGTTTTCTTTAAACAGCGCCTCCTTTTCGTCAAATGCCTTTTTGCTCTCCTCCATTCTCGCCTTCATCGCCGAGAGCTCGCTCTCGAGCTCGATCAAGCGGGCCTGCTTAGCTACTGTTTCGCTTTTGGATTCAGCTAATTGCTCACTGACAAGCTGCAAGGTGGTTTGACTGGTCACCAGGTTATTTCGAAGCTGCGCGATCTCGTTCTCGAGAGATTCTCTGTTATGGGATTCATCGCGTCCACCTGACCCAACCGCCCGCATGCGAAAAATCAAAAATCCGAGCAACACTAAAATCGCTACCAGTGTCACTATCAGGATTGCGGTTGATAGGTTTTCCATTTGCTACGTTGTATCAAAAAATCATTATGGACAAACCGATCCTATCTTAATTAGGCTTCAAGTCACACCAGATGTAAAAGCCGTTAAATTCGGCCCCTGAAAGGATTCACCATTAGTTAAATGATATTATCTCGACATCAGTGGAAACAAACAGACAATGCGAGAAGGAAAGAGAGAGATGACAAAAAAAGTAGGTATCCAGTTACCCAGGCAGGCTAACCCTGAAGATGTAACGCTTCGTTATGCGCTTGAGCTTGAGGGCCTAGACCCCGTGGCAGAGATCATCGAAGTACAGGCTGATTCTCCAGAAGAATACGCTGAAGGAGTCAAGGAGATGGACGCGATCATTACCTCATGGGGCTTCAGAATTGACAAAAAAGTCATCGAAAACTTGAAAAATTGTGTAGTCATAGGCGTCGGGAGCGTCGGGGTCGACATGGTCGATATCGAGGCCGCCACTGAAGCAGGCATTGTGGTCACCAATGTTCCTGACGTTTTTATCGAAGAGGTCGCAGATCACGCGATGGCACTATTACTAGGATGCGCGAGAAGGACCAAGACGATGGACATCATGTCCGCCAACGGCGATTGGTGGAAAGGCCGTCCGTTGTTAAGCAATATCCCCAGGCTGATGGGGCAGACTTTGGGCTTGTATGGGTTTGGTAATGTCTCGCGTTGCGTGACGCGACGAGCAAAGGCTTTTGGAATGCATGTAATCGCTCACGACCCATATGTTAGCGAACTGACAATCTCAGATGCGGGCGTTGAACCCGTCAGCTTCAACGAAATGCTCGAGCGTTCAGATTATGTTTCGATACACGCTCCTCACAACGACGAAACAGAACACGCATTTAATGAAAATGCTTTTTCCCGTATGCCCCAGCACGCGGCAATCATTAACACGGCCAGAGGGCCTTTAATCGACGAACAAGCTCTCATCCAAGCGCTCAAAAGCGGAGAAATCGCCGCTGCCGGACTGGACGTGCTTGAACAAGAACCCCCGGAACCAGACAACCCACTGTTTTCGATAGAAAACGTCACTATTACTCCTCACGTGGCCTCTGCGACCACTAGAATGCGGCCAGAAACTCGGAGACGAGTGGGACGAGAAGTCGGGCTGGTCCTTAGAGGCAGATGGCCAATGAGCTGTGTAAACCCCACGGTATTGCCCAGAGCGGCGTTGGAGCGTTGGCAACCTTATCCGATGAACCGAGGCCCTAACCGGTAAATCGATCAAATCTTGCAGAAATTAAAGCTTGAGCCTTTAGAGCTATCGCTTGGGGTTAGAAGGAGTTTTCGTTATGAGCAGTTGAGCGAACTAACCCTGCCTGCTGCTCTGGTATTGCTTGAAGGAGGAATCGTCGCGGTAATCGCCGCGAAGATATACCAGGTTTCTCCATTTACGATCTCGTTGATCACGGCCGCACCGATGTTCGCGAACCTCTCTAGCTTTCTATGGAATGTCCTGTCAGCAGGAAAGGCAAAAATTGCTTTTGCTAATATTCTGCAAATCTGTTCGATCCTGTGCCTACTTATGGTCGCGATCTCGCCCATCAACGAGACTGGAGTCATCATTCTCGTATCGAGCATGATCATTTCGCGGGTTCTGGTTTCAGGCCTCGTCACGGTTCGAAGCGTCGTCTGGAGCCTGAATTACAATCGAGGGAATCGAGCTAAGGCGACAAGTCGCCTACAAATGATAGCGAGCCTCGTGACGGTTCTCGTGTCCTCTTCAATAGGACCCTTCCTGGACGCTAATCCAGAAGAGTTCATTTGGCTATACCTTTTGGGAGCCTTTGTCGGTCTCCTCGGCACCTTCTTTTTCAGTAGGGTCAAAGTCTTCGATGAAAAGAAACAATTGAAGGATGAGATACTCGCAAAATCAGACAAATATACAGCAACGGGCTTTATCGAGATCATCAAGCAAGACCGTTTTTTTAGGCGTTACCAATACAGTATGTTCACGGCAGGATTTGGCAATATGCTAATCGAGGCCCCCCTCGTGTTCCTGGTAACACGTGAGTTACAAGCCTCTTACACGATGTCGATCATGATTACGATGGTCATCCCATTTGCTGTGAGCCTTATCGCCTTGCCTCTTTGGGCACTCTATCTGGATCGTGTTCACGTTGCCCAGTTCCGGGCAAGACAAAGCATTCTTTGGGTCCTGGCTCAATTACTAACCTTATTAGGCGCTTATCTGGGTTCTTTTACTTGGTTACTGGCAGGCCGATTCATCTTGGGTGTGGCCAGAGGCGGCGGCACGCTGGCTTGGCAGCTGGGTCATAATGATTTTGCCAAACCAGACCAGCTTTCTGCTTATATGGGCATTCACGTTACCCTGACAGGTGTTAGGGGAGCGATCGCCCCTTTTCTGGGTATGGCCTTATATACAGGAGTGCCAAGCTTATCTTGGGACGGTATCGGCTCAAGTGTTTTTCTAGTCGCCGCCTTGGTCAGTGCTTGCGCTGGAATCGGCTTTTACCGTTTGTTCATCACGCTGCGAAAAGCCAATTTAATTAACATCGAGAAAAGAAATTCCGACCAGACATAAAAAAGCCGAGGCTTACCTCGGCTTTCTATCATCAGTTAGTCTATCGCTCAGTTGGATCGCGCCCATCACTCGGCGCGCCTGTTCCAGATGAACCCATAAAGATTTTACTGCCGTCTTCAAAGGTCACATCTCGTCCATTAGCGCGCTGAGAACGGTCTTTGGACTGGTATCCGTCTACAACGATTATCGTGCCAGGAACTAGCGAGCGTCTGTTTAACCCACGCCTCAGTAACGTATTCGGCGTTCCGCCTTCGACCATCCAACTCTCCTTATCGCCTGATTCGGTTGTATGCTCAAGATGAATCCAGGCGTGAGGATTAACCCACTCAACTTTAGTGACCGGGCCTCTCAAGATTAACGGTCTATTAGGATCAAACTCCGCTCCAAACGCGTGATGCGCCGACACCTCGACAGAGCTGGACAAAAATAATGCCATTGCCATGGCTAAAATCATGCTTCGAATCATATCTCTTCCCTCATACTCAAAACCAATTACATCTAATCATACTGAACCTCGACCAATAGAGCCACAGATCGGTACGCATAAAACAAATTTACAACCGCTATTCCTGACCTCCTGAGCTCGCGCCCGATAAAAGATCATTCTCCAATATGCGTGCACCGCGCATGATGTTTCCCAGCGCATAATTACCCTCATGACAGGCATATTCATAAACCTTATCTTGGGTTTGTGGCCAGGGATATTCCCCTTTCCAGGTATCTGTCCACACGGTTGGATCCGACACTTCAAATTGATACAGCAATGTCGTTCCATCGATTCGGCTGAACCTTTCGATCACGTGTAAGTTTTCATCGGCAGCTGTTAGACCCGGCTCACTCTTAAAATTTACCGTCTCTACGATTAACGTATCCCCTTCCCAGCGACCGACCGAATCGCCCATCCAGGAACGAATGTTATCCGGATTATGTGTTCTTCCTATTGGGATCACCCTGACATCGTGGACCATCTCAGCCAATATCATGATGCTCTCTTCAGTTTGGATAATTCGTTTAAGATTGTTATAGGCTGAGGGAATAGTTGGGGGCCCTGCCGCCGGCCCAAAACCGAGTAAACACCGTTCTCGGAGTGGTCTTTGTTCCATATTATCAAAGGGCCCGGAGCCCGCCTGATCTAGCCACCAGGCCTTACCGGTGTTCAACCTGAAATCCGACAACGCGACGGCCATTCGCTTTTCACCTAGCGGCGTCATCTTTGGATATCGGCCGTTTTCTGGGTAGGTGATAATGGATGTGGGGTACTGGCCTCCGAGTTTAAAGCGACCGCTTCCATAATCCAGCCAAAAATCGTTATAACCGCCTACGCCGCCTCCGGCACCGGCAGTCCCGTCTCCACCACTTTCAGGTGCTCCTCGGTTAGGATCAGAAGGCAACGAGGATTTAGATCGAGTGGCTGCAACCGCAGCTGCAATTTTTTCAGCCTCTGCCTGTGTAATGAAGCCTTTCTCTCCGAGCTCCTCGGACCGTTGTAACGGGGTCAGTGTTGCGGTGTCAAAAAAGCCCGAAAGATCGGGCTTGCCATCAGGTGTCCTAGGAATATCTGCTAAAACAGCTTGCTGGCTCAGCAAGACCAGTCCCAAAACGCTGCAGAATAGTTTAATCATTAGCGACCTCCTCCAGCTGCCTCCTGTGAGATACGATCATTTTCGAGGATTCGGGCACCTCGCATGATATTGCCAAACGAATAATTCCCTTCGTGGCACGCGTACTCATACACTTTGTTATCGGAGGCAGGCCAAGGATAATCTCCTCCCCAAGCTTCGTCCCACACCGTCTCGTCTTCCACAGTAAAGCTATACTTCAATGTACCATCGTCAATACGCTGAAATCGCTCAACCACGTGCAAGTTTCGATCGGCGCCGCTCAAGGCCGGTGAGTCACTAAAATTGGTGGTATCTACAACCAAGGTATCTCCCTGCCAGTGGCCCACTGAATCGCCCATCCAGGTCCTGACTTCTGAAGGCCTGTGCTCGGCGTTGAGTCGAATAACACGTGCGTCGTGGACCATCTCTGCCAAAATCATCACGTGCGTATCCGTCTGTACGATCCGTTTGAGATTATTGTATAGCGCCGGCAGCATAGGCGGCCCTCCTGTCGAGCTAAAACCTAACAGGCAGCGCTCGGCTTTGGGTCTTTGTTCCATATTGTCGTAAGGTCCCGGGCCTTCCTGGTCCAGCCACCAGGCCGTACCGTCGTTACCTCTTCGGTACCCGGCATAAAGCTTGGCCATTCTTGCTTGGACCACTGGAGTAAAGGAAGGCCGTCTCCCATCCACCGGTTCGGTCACGATGGACGTTCGAAATTTGCCATTCAACGTGAAGGCATCTTCGCCTCGATCAATCCAAAAGGCGTTGTAACCACCGACATTGCCTGCCGCACCAGGAGAACCATCACCTCCTTCGGGTGGTGCCTCTCGGGTAGGGTCACTACTAGCATTAGCCTCGGCCATACGAGCCGCTTCTTCCTTGGCGATCCGCTCGCCTTCCTCGCGAGAAAGGTAGAGGTTTTCACCATACGCTTCAGGCCGGAAGAGTGGCGTCAAGGTCGCCACATCATAGGTGCCGGACAAATCGGGGACGTCGGAATATATGTTACTGCTATATATTAATATTAATATCAATAAGATACGCATCATTTATAACCTTAATCGTTGATTTATTCTTTCTACCGTGGAAGCGGATTCTTTCGCCACTCTCCATACATCAGCTCCTCAACAAACTCGACACAACGAAATTCCATTAACTGAGCGTTGTCTTCCATTCGTCGATAGAGCGGGAATTTGATTTTCCAGGGCTTAGTAAAAGTTTCTGGATCTTCGATCGTCGCTTCGTAAGCTAGATGGTTAGGACTCATTGGGGTAAACCGCTCAGTCACAACCATCTGATTGCTGTGATGATTTCCAGCACGATCAAACCAGGTAGAATCATATTGACCGGTTACCTTAACCACCAACGTCTCCCCATCCCAAGAACCATCGGACCATCCCATCCAGCTATCTACTGGCGATTCGCCAGGATCGTCCATATAGACTTCCCTAACGGCACCGGCGTATTGATAAGCAAAGAAGACCGAATCTTGGCTCTGAAACAATTGAAAAGGTTGTGGCATATAGTTAGCGCGAGGTATGCCCGGCAAAAAACACTTCACCTCAGGGTCTCGATCAATCCAATTGTCTTGGTTCTCCTGCCTCTTCAATAACGCCTCAGGCTTGTATGGGATCTTTCCACCCTCGACAATTCCTAACCCAGGGGGAACAGAAGCCACCGCGCCAAGGTATAACGTCTTGACCGTGGGAAGCGGGCCATAAGGGCCTTCTCTGAGTTGCATTGAATGCCTAGCCGTGTGCATCTCAATATCATAGTTTGCGCTGACCAACGCCTGCCAAACTCCATTTAAATCTGGATGAACTCCATCTGGCCCGCGCGGTGCTTTGTAATCATTGGCTTGAACGCCAACCATCGCAAACAGACACAACGCTACAAATAATTTCAAGTGTCGCATGAACCCCTTCTCCGATTTCGATTTACCAATAGATCCTCCCACTCGCTGCAGAAATGGTCAAGACACACTTGAATTATTCATTAGTACGAAAAGATTTAGGTTACAATCCCACCATCCTTAATTGGCTCATCAAGGGGAAGGGATGGCAGAAGCAAAATCAGGGAAAACAGAAGTTTCGCAAACAGATATTGCCGAAATCAGACAGTCAGTAGCACAGCTTTGCGCAAAATACGGAGAAGACTACTGGCTTGAAATGGATCGATCTCACGGTTATCCAAGCGACTTTGTCGCCGAACTGACACAAGCAGGTTTTCTCGGCGTCCTCATACCTGAGCAATACGGTGGCTCGGGACTGGGCGTGCTAGAAGCCTCGGCCGTGATGGAGGAAGTCTGCAAATCAGGCGCTCATGCCGGCGTGTGCCACGCGCAAATGTACGTCATGGGATCAGTCCTCAGACATGGTAGCGACCAACAGAAAAATCAATATCTACCCAAAATTGCGCGCGGAGAACTCAGGTTACAGAGTTTTGGTGTGACCGAGCCCACCACGGGTACCGATACGACTAGCCTTAAAACCACCGCACGAAAAGACGGGGACAACTACATCATTAACGGCCAAAAAGTGTGGATCAGCCGGATTGAGCACTCGGACCTCATGCTGCTTTTGGCCAGAACAACCGATAAGGACAAGACACAGAAAAAAACCGAAGGACTATCGGTCTTTATTGTTGATGTCAAAGCGGCCCAGGGTAATGGATTGGAAATCAGG
This sequence comes from uncultured Pseudomonadales bacterium, assembly GCA_964647295.1. GTDB lineage: Bacteria > Pseudomonadota > Gammaproteobacteria > Pseudomonadales > Azotimanducaceae > UBA4421. The sequence continues at coordinate 2,096 of CAZYHH010000108.1, read as the reverse complement.
CCGATCGAATCAATGATCAACCACCATAGCTGCGAACTCTTTTTTGACGATTTAGTCATCCCCAGTGAAAGCTTGCTCGGAGAAGAAGGTAAAGGGTTCAAGGTGATCTTGGACGGGATGAACGCCGAGCGCATATTAATCGCGGCAGAATGTGTGGGCGATGGTCGCTATTTCATCGACAAAGCCTCCTCTTACGCAACGGAACGAACAGTCTTTGATAGACCGATCGGACAGAATCAAGGCGTCCAATTTCCCATCGCCCGAAGTTATACCGAGGTCGAAGCGGCAAGCCTGATGGTGGAAAAAGCCGCCAAACTATTCGATGCAGGATTGCCTTGTGGCGCTGAAGCCAATATGGCGAAAATGCTCGCCTCTGAAGCATCGTGGAAGGCGGGAGACGTGTGTATGCAAACTCACGGTGGCTTTGCTTTTGCCAAGGAGTACCATATCGAGCGGAAATTTCGCGAAACCAGGCTCTACCAGATAGCGCCGATTTCTACTAATTTAATACTAAGTTTCGTGGCCGAGCATGTCCTGGATATGCCCAGGTCCTATTAACAAAAACAATACAAGGAGAACGTCATGGGGAAGTTAGACGGTAAAGTAGCCATTGTCACGGGAGCCGGGGGCGGCCTCGGTCGTGAGCACTCACTCTTGTTGGCCAAGGAAGGCGCCTCCGTTGTCGTAAACGATTTAGGCGGTGCGCGCGACGGCACCGGTGCTGGTACAAGTATGGCCGATGGCGTCGTCGAAGAAATCAAAGCGGCCGGTGGTAACGCCGTTGCTAATTATGGTTCGGTGACGGATGACGATGCCGCCGCGAACATGGTCAAAAGTGCGATGGATAATTTCGGAAGAATCGACATCTTGATCAACAACGCGGGGATTCTTAGAGATCGTTCATTCAAAAACATGACAGATCCTGAATGGGACGCGGTCATCGAAGTCCACCTCAGAGGCGCTTACCTAGCAACCAAACATGTCTGGGCACAAATGCTAGAGCAAGCTGAAGGTGGTCGGATTATCATGACAAGCTCGACGTCAGGTTTGATCGGTAATTTTGGACAAACCAATTACGGTGCCGCAAAAGCAGGTCTAGCAGGTTTCATGCGTGTACTTGCTTTGGAAGGTATGAAGTATGGCATCACGGTCAACGTGCTTGCTCCCGGCGCACTATCAAGGATGACTGAAGATCTGATGCCAGAGTCCGAGGAAACGGCAGAGCGAATGAACCCCGCCAAGGTGTCTCCAACGGTCGTCTGGCTGTGTACGCCAGAGGCTGCAAAAGTGACGGGCCGACAATTTTGTGTCAGTGGAAACCGAGTCTCGTTGCTATCTTGGCAAGTTGATACCATCACAGAAAAAGATTCAATGGATGGGGCATGGACGGTCGAAGAAATTGGCGAGGCCATGGAGTCTTCCATCGAAAGCTGGCCGAAGTTGCTCAAGCCGATGGAGGTCTAGTTCTAAACACTTAAATGGCTCATCGCGGATCCGATGGGCCAGGTTTCAAATAGCACCAAACGAATCAACCAAAAGCGCACACGATCATGCCGGACATTCTCGAAGACAACGAACCCGAAAAACAGGCAAAGAAAAAATCGGATCAAAGCAAGCTAAAGGCTCGGCTCAGAGATCTTGAATTTTTTACGGAGGTTATTCCCGACGGAGTGGTCATCATCAATAACCGACTGATTGTCGAAGCGACCAACGAATCCGCTCAATCTCTCCTGGGGCTGCCTGAAGACTCGACAGGAAAGTCGTTTGACGAGTTCGTTAAAGTTGCAAGACTCAACAGCTATGTCAGGGGCGGCTCACAACAAGAGCCCTTGGAATTCACCTCTCCTGTCCAGAAAGATTCTACACTTGAGGCCAGGCTGTTTAACGTAGACAAAGAAACCAAGGTGGTCATCGTCCGCGACATCACCACGCTCAACCGCCTGCTTACGATGCGTCAGAGCTTTGTCGCCAACGTCTCACACGAGTTGCGCACACCATTGACCGTGGTCAAAGGCTATTTAGAGACCATGGTGGACGAATCAGCTCCCCAAGATCTGCGTCTATCGTTAATCAAAAAGTTAAAAGCACCGGTAAAC